>DASRMY010000143.1:0-2339 GCA_035647695.1 Treponemataceae bacterium
AATGATAATTATGTACCTCATAAAATGTCAGTTGAAAACTATCACTTATGTAAGGGGCCAAAAGAGTTTTTAACAACAAAAGCAGCTCATGCAATAAGCTTTGTGTCTGCTTCTGATCTATACAAAGATAATCTGGAAAAATTCATCAATAAATATCAATAAAACCCTTCTTTATCGCAGTTTTCTTATAGTGATCTTGCTAATCCTTACCCCCTACTACTAGAATACTCTAGTAGTAGGGGGTAGCAGTCTTTAGTTAGCTAGCACACAAACACGAGCAGCTTCAAGTATTTCCGTTTCTGTATTAAAAGCAGAAACAGTAATCCAATCGCCCTTAGAAATATCAGATGCCGCTAATAATTCACGCGTTCTTTGGTTTTTGGTGTTTGGTTTACTATTTTCAGTGTTTTTATCTTCTGTAGATAAACCACGAATAATCATTGTTTGAGGATTAATACTCACCGTAATGATATCACCATCAGTATTTTTAATGCTAATGCTCTTTTCATTTACAGATAATACTGTTCCCATTGCATCAATATTTTGTTTCATGTTTCTTGATCGCTCTGTTTTCTTGTTTTTTACCTGGCTGTTTTGGGTTTCAAGCCTAGCTGCGTTTTTGCTGTTTTTTTGATTCTGTCGAACATTTTTTCTTGCAAACAAAGAACCTGTCCCTACTGTAAAAACTAAAGTAAAAATAACTAAAGCCTTTTTTAATGTTATTTTCTTCATAATAAAACCTCTTTGCACGGTGTATAATTTACATAACTAGTATGCAGTCGGAATTTTTGTTTTCCTCTTTGCCGTGTTATTTAATGAGAGTATACCTTTGTGTATGTATATACATCATTAGAGAAGTCTTGGAAGAAGATTAAAAAATTCTAATGTATTTTTAATAGTCAATTGTTACAATATACCGTATAGTTATTATATGAAAAGAATAGGTTTTTTGCTGGTTTTTATGTTCTCAGTTGCGCTTTTTGCACAAGAATCTAAACAACTGCAAAATAAGTTTTCAAATCGATTCTTAGAAAGGGGTTCTGTTCCAAGACAAAAAACTCCCTTTAAAAGGAAAAATCATGTAGAGATTACCTTCATGCTACGATCATTAAAGGCAGTGTCTATTAATGATCAATATATAATTGAAGTACGGTTTATGGGAGCTCCTGTTGATCCGAAGTCCCTTAAAAATAATATACTTATAAACAATATAAAAATATCAAAAAAAACAAGGGTTCAATCTAATCGAACAGGTACTGTGTTTAGGGTTTTTTTTAATAGGTTTGAGAGTGAAACAATTATTAAAAAAGATACAATGGTTGTATCAATGCCAAATATTAGAAGCATACACGACGATGTTTTAGAAAACAATGAGGATTGGGTTATAAAAACGGGAAAACTATATGTATTTGGTGAGGATGAACAATGCTACGTATATTAGTAGTTGAAGATGATCCAGGAATTTATAGTTTTTTACAGTTAGAGCTAGAACACGAAGGCTTTGATGTTGTGTTAGCTTCAACAGGTCGAACGGCCGTATCACTTTTTTCTGAATATGAAGCAAAGGGTAATAAAGTTGATTTGCTTATTCTTGATATAATGCTGCCAGAGTTAAATGGCATAGAAGTTTTACGTAGAATAAGAAAAATATCTAATGTTCCCATAATTTTGTTGACAGCACGAAGTGAAACATATGATAAAATTGTAGGTCTAGATGCAGGGGCTGATGATTATCTAACAAAGCCTTTTGAAATTGAAGAACTTCTTGCCAGAATTCGTACTGTTATGCGACGCACAACGCCTGCTTTATCGGTGCGTGAGTTAACTTTAAATACTGAAAGCATGGAAGTTATAGCAGGTGACAATAGGATAGCGTTATCTAAAACTGAATTTATGCTTTTAAAATTACTACTGGAACATAAAAATGAAGTTTTAAGCCGTGACTTTATTATTTCTAAGGTATGGGGAGAAAATCATTATATAGAAGAAAATTCTGTAGATGTGTACGTCAGGTATTTGCGTAGTAAAATTGATGAAGTTCTCGGTGAAAAATTTATAACAACGGTTCGAGGTGCTGGCTACATAATCAGGGATGAGTTGTAATGAAAATACGTGCTTCGTTAGCTGTAAAGCTTGCATTAGTTTTTTCTGTTGGGATTGCAACAGTTGTTTTGTTTTTTTCAGCTTTTACAATGGCACTTATGCGTTATGAAGCGATGCAACAACAAAATGAAGAATTGTTGTTTTATGCGCAAAAAATAATAACTTATTGGGATCAAACAGAAAAAGACATGATTCGTTTTGAAGCTGAACTTCAAATACCCTACTATATTTCATAT
>DASRMY010000144.1:0-2474 GCA_035647695.1 Treponemataceae bacterium
CCTAATTGTATATACTTAAGAAATGAAATCGATAATCAAAAAAAATTCTAGAAAATTTTTAAAAATTCTTTTAACTATTTTAATGCTAGCACTTGCTTGCTTTGTATTAAGCTGGTTTTTTGTGTATCCACTTTGGGTATTTGCAGTTAAAAAGCCTACTGTTTTTACAATTTTTGTTTTTACTGTATTTGCACTATTCTTTTTATATAAAATTCTACAAAAAACAAAACGTTATCTTATTTTTGAAAATCCGAGTAAAGAAGAAAAGAATATACGCATGTTATTTTTATTGCGAAGTTTGTTTTTTTGGTTTGTAATTTTGTTTTGTGCTTCTTTAGCGGTTTACTTATTATTGAGATCCTATCGGCTTTTAGCTCTTGTATCAGTAGTTTTAGGATTTATATGTGCTCTCCTATTATATAAAAAATAATGCGTAAAAAACTTCATTTGCTTTTTTATATAATAGGTTTTTCTTATATTGTTTTTTCAGCATCGCCCGCATCAAATTCTACAAATATATTTCCCCACATAAAAACATTGGGAGTACAAGATCCACTATTTATTCAATATAGTGAAGACGTCCAACAAAATTATTATTATTTGGCTGCAAAAAAAGAACCTCTTGTACAAATATACACATACACTGCCAAGGCTAGTGACGATTTGCTTTTAATAGCAGCTCGCTGTAGTATGCCTTACGAAACAATAGCAACCCTAAATCGTATTGGTTTTTTAGGTGAAAACATAGTAGGTAAAACCTTATATTTGCCTACGTGTCCTGGTGTTTTTGTTTCAAAAGAGCCCAAAACTGCCTTTGAAATTATTTTATCCTTTTCTACATTTGATACTATAGAAAGTTCGTGTTATACTATTACAAATAACCGCTTTGATTTCTACTCCAATATGCGTCTTGACGCTACGCAACGAGCTTTTTTTACAGATTCAGGACTTAGATCTCCTATATCAAAAGGGATTCTTACTTCACCGTATGGTTATCGTGCTAATCCAATTACTGGGAAAAAACAATTTCATCAAGGAATTGACATTGCAGCACCTGAGGGAACCCAAGTATTTGCTATAAAAAATGGAATTGTAATGGTTTTAGACTGGTCGAGAGTGTATGGAAATTATATAATACTTTCACACGATGAGGATAAAACAAGTTTATACGCTCATCTTTCAAAAATTAAAGTACGGAAAGATGATGTAGTGACCGGTGGTCAGGTTATTGGGCTTGTAGGATCAACAGGTCTTTCAACAGGGGCACATTTGCATTTTGAAATTCGACTCAATGGCTGTTCTGAAAACCCAGAAGGGGTGTCTTCTCGGTTTAAATATTAGATACAAAAGGAAAAGGACTGCTATGATGCGGTACTCATTAAAACATTTTTTTTGTTCTCTTTTTTTATTTTTTTGTGTTAATTTGTTTTTTTATGCTGAAACATTTCGTGTCCATAAAACTCATACAGCTGCAATGCAAAATCAAACTGATGTTGTTGAACTTCAGCTAGGTGTAAATGATGCACTTGCGCTTGTTTTGCCAAAAGATAAAGAATTTCTTAAAGGGATTGAGTTTGAAATTACTATACCCCAAGTTGCCGTATACTATCGGGGTGCAATAGTATGGTCGTTATATAATAAAGTGACTCCGCTCCCTGCAGAAGATGTGATTGATTACAATGCTGACAAAGTCTACCAGGATATTTTTCCAGGTACCTTAAGTTATAATTTTAAAGTTCCAATAATAGAAAATCATAATTTAGAATCCTCACCGTATACAGTTTTGCTTCCCAAGTTATATACAAAAGAAGCAGATTTAATGTTTATGCGTTTTCAATTAGCAATGAAAGGTTCTTCGGCTGACTTATATAATGCTTTGTTTACAGTGCAAGTAAAACCAGTTCTTTTTGATGAGGGGTTGTTTGTCTTGGACTTGCAATATCCTGAAAGCAATACATTAGACAATAACGAAAGTTTTTTAGAGGGCGCCTCGGTTATTTATATTGATGGAGAAGCTGTAGGCGAAGTACAAAAAGGAGAATCTGTAAAACCAATAAGATTATCTACTGGTACACATCATCTGTCTATTATCTCTGATTTTTATCGCAATGAGGTACGTACTTTTACAATTGATCAAGCAGGCACAAGTAATGTATTTGTCAAACTACGAGATGTTACACCTTTTATTACAATTTCCGCCCCCTCCTCATCTAAAGTTTATTTAGATGATAATGAACTTTTATTAGATAACACTGAATTGTATGTACGGCCTGGGGAACATACAATACGTTTTATTATTGGGGATTATGAATTGATAAAGTCATTTACTGTTGAAAACGGAAAAAGCTATACATTGGGTGTTACAATGGATGTTGATATTTTAGAAGAAAAATAAGAGAAGGGAGTTATTTTTCTTTATTCTTTAAGTATTAGCCTACTTAATCCGATAAACTAACTATCAGGTGAACTAATCC
>DASRMY010000145.1:0-9811 GCA_035647695.1 Treponemataceae bacterium
GTTTTTAATGCTAGTTCTTTTTGTTTTAACTGTAAGTCTTTTAAATCAACTTTTTGCCATTTTTCACGTATGTGTTTTTCTTTTATTTTAAATTCTTTTTCTAAATGTGCCAACTCCTCATGTTTTGCATGTAACCCTTTAATAAGCTCTGAAACATTGGTTTTCCCACTTGTTATATATTGTTCAGCTGTACTTACAATAGAAGCAGGAAGGCCAGAGCGTCTTGCAATATCAAGAGCATGGCTTTCGCCAGGAACCCCCATTAGTATACGATAATTTGGAGAAAGCGTTGTTTGGTCAAAGTCTACCGATGCATTAACACAGGTTTTGTGGGTGTAGCCAAAATTTTTAAGTATCCCATGATGAGTGGTGACCAAAACAAAGCTATTGCGCTGTATTAGTTCGTCAAGAACTGCCATTGCAATACCGCCTCCTTCTTGAGGATCAGTACCACTCCCTAATTCATCTAATAGGATAAGCGAATTTTCATCTGCCTCATCTAGTGCTTTTGCTATGTTTTTCATATGACCGCTAAAAGTAGAAAGCGATTGGTCTAATGATTGTTCATCTCCTATATCAGCAAAAAAACTAGAAAATATGGGTAACATAGTTCCCTCTTTAGCGGGGAGTGGAAAGCCGCTTTGATTAAGCAAGGCAAAAAGGGCAATTGTTTTTAAAGTTACCGTTTTACCACCAGTATTAGGCCCTGTTAGTATTAGAACACGATGATGGGGTCTGCATTGTACCGTAATAGGTACGGCTGTTTTCCCTAGCAAGGGATGTCGTGCTTCATATAAAGTTAGTCCCAAATGTGCTTTTTTGTCAGAATCTATAGTAGCTGCAATTATGCATTCGTTTTTTACACCCCATCGAGCAGCAGCATACGAAACATCTAACTCGAGCATAATAGTATGAGCTTTATTAAGCGATTCTTTGTCTTCGGCTAGTATGGCGGTGAGTTCTTTTAAGATGCGACGAATTTCTTGTGTATATTTAAATTCTTCTTGTATGAGCTCATTGTTTTTTTGAACAACATCTTCAGGTTCAATATACAGTGTTTGTCCTGTTTGGGACATTTCATGCACAATACCTTTAATGCGTCCTTTAAAATTCGCTTTCACTGCTAATACCTGACGGTTTGCGCGTAGGGCTGGTAACTGTGATTGCAAGGTTTTTGAAGTTGTTACATCTGTAGTGTATTTGTGCATGAGATTATCGATGTTTTGTCTTAGTTTTTGTATGTTTGAGCGTATTTTTTGTAATTCGGGTAAATCCCGAAGTTCGCCATCTTTAGTAAGTATACGAAATATTTTTTGTTCAGCGTTTGTCAAATCTGGTATTTTTGAAATAAGTTCTAGTAGGTGCGGTGTATCAGGAGTTTTTGTTTTTTCATTTTTAGTAGTGTTACACAGGGTTTTTTTTATGCAACTACAACTACGACAAAAAGTACCTAATGCATAAAGGTTTTCAATTTCAAGACAACTACCATCAACACCGAGTATGCTAAAAAAAGGTTGAATTGTATTCCACCCATGAAAGGCGGTAGGTGCTCCAGAAGAAATATAACGCATCCATTCTTCTGTTTGGTTTTTTACGGTTTTAATTTTTTTACTATCTACAAAGGGAATTCGCGCTTTTACACATTCTATTCCTTCCTCACTCATACAATGTGTAGCTATAGCGTCACGTATTCTAAAAAAATCTAATTGTTCAAGAGTTTTATTGTTCATATACTATTAGTCAGACCAACTGCTCGTTTCAATTTCTTCTTTTATGCGTTTCCAGCTTTCATAGCGTTCTTCACTAATAACTCCTGCGTGGGTTGCTTCTAAAATTTTACAACCAGGTTCGCGATTATGACTGCAACTCATACCGTAGGTACAGGTTCCCAGTAAAGGGACAAACTCTTTAAAGTAAAGAGCGAGGTCGCATGCTTCTATTTCATGTAGAATAAATCGTCTAATACCAGGGGTGTCAATAATATCAGCTGTAACACCGCATCGTCCCTCTAGCAGGGCCTCGTTAAGTTTTAAGTGTATGAGCTTGCCTTTTGTAGTTGTATGTGTGCCTCGACCGTATTTTTCAGATAAGCTTCCTGTTTTAAGAGCACAGCTTGGATCGAGTTTGTTTATAATGGTCGTTTTACCAACTCCAGATTGGCCCATAAGAGCACAGAATTTGTTTTCTAAAAATTTTGCAAGCTCACTCATGCCTTCGTTGCTTTTTGCAGAAATTCTAAAAATGGTATAGCCGAGATCTTCCCAAATAGTAAGGTGATATTCAATATCTGGGTCTTTAGCATCTACAAGATCCCATTTATTACAAATAATAATTGGCTCAATGTGCTGATATTCTGCTTGTGCTAATGTTCTATCAATAAAACGGGGGCGAAAAGGAGGTTCGCTCGGGGTGCAAACACAGAGTATGTGATCTAAATTAGATGCAAGTAATTGGGGTGCTCGGCGTTTTATATTCCAGCGCACATATTCATTTTTACGTGGAACAAGGTCAACTATTTGTCCACTTTTTTCGGTTAATGCGTCTTCTTCAATAATGACTATGTCGCCGGGACAAAGCGGATTATAATAATCTTTTGTTGTTTTAAGTTTTTTGCCTTTTAAAGTGCATATTCGAACAATACCATCGTCGCATTCAACGTCGAAGGCATTATTTGAACCGCTAATAACGAGACCGTGCATAGAAAGATTTTTACCCAAAAACGAGGACTTGTCAAGGGTATGTGTATATATCAAAAAAAAAGCAAGCTTGACAAAAGCGCATCTGCTTGCTATATTTTGAGCGCTATTCAAATGCATTCCCCGATTGTGTAATGGTAGCACTTCAGTTTCTGGTACTGATTGTGGGGGTTCGAATCCTCCTTGGGGAACGAGTAACTGACCTGTTTTTGGGTCAGTTTTTGTAGAAATTGTATGTGGTCCCTTCGTCTAACGGTTAGGACAAAAGATTCTCATTCTTTAAATAGGAGTTCGATTCTCCTAGGGACTGACTGCATATGTATGGTAAATATGAGTCATAAAAAAAGAATCATTCAACCGTATATGTGATGCTGTCTGTTTCATCAGCGCACTGTACGCTTATCTCATGTCTTCCTGGTTTTAAGGGAAGGTCTATTTGAAACGGGCGATTAATGGTTGCATATATAGTTCCGTTATAAAATATTTTAAGTGTATTTGCTAAACCACCAGTTACTTGCAAGGGTATAACCTGTTGTGTATGTAAATTGTTTTGGAATATAAAGATATTATTATTTGATGGTTGTCTAATCTTTAAAACATCACTGTTGTAAGAGAGAGTGCCTTTTCTCTCTTGTTCAAAAAACCATTCTTGATATTCTGCTGGATAGAGTATTGTATTATCTTGATGCCAACTACATGTGGGTAACGAGTCTGCATAGATATCTGGAATATATTCCTTTATAGAAGCCGGGCAGTCAATAGATGTTTTCATGCCAGAAAGTGGACAAATATTGCACAGGACATACTTGTCTGGTATTAAAAAAGAGGATGAGAGTGGCGTGTTTTTTTGTAGTTCTGTTAACAGACGTTTTGCAACCTGTGCGGGTATTGAACTACCTGTTTTACCAATAATTGTATTCCCCTTAAAATTTCCCATCCAGACACCAACGGTATAATCGGGTGAAGCTGCTAAGGCGGTTATGTTTTGGTATTGGTTTGATGTTCCTGTTTTAAATATTGAATCAAATTCTGTCATAAAGGTATGTGGACGGCCAAAACCGAGTTCTCGTGCGTCTGTATCTGAAAGAATTGAACAAATAATACGAGCTGTATCGTTTTCAAATACTTGTATTGCTGGCGAATCTGTCTGATTTGTACGTGTCTGTGATTGTGTTTTAAATGCTTCTGGGGCGGATGTATTTGATGAACTAACAATATAGTGCAATGGTCGTAAAATCCCGTCATTAGGAAAAACACTAAATGCACGAGTAAGTTCTGCAAGGGTAACTTCACCACTGCCAAGGGCTAGAGACAGGCCATAATCTAAGCCGGTATTTCTTAGTGAGATAAAACCGAGTTGGTCTAGTGTGTTTAAATAGGGTGGTAGCTCTATGTCATTGAGCAATAATACTGCAGGAACATTTAAACTTGAGGCTAGTGCAACGCGCAATCGCACAGGGCCATTATATTGATTATTAAAATTTTGCGGCATGTATATTTCGTACCCGCCAAACCGTTGAGGAGTATCTGCAATAATAGAAGCAGGGGTATAGTTTTTTTCAAGAGCTAGGGCGTATAAAAAAGGTTTCATACTGCTACCAGGTTGTATTTTTATTAGGCAGCCGTCAATAGCTCCAAGTGTGCTTTGATCATTCCACTCGCTGCTATTTGCCCACACGAGAATATTTCCTGTTGCATTCTCAATAGCGATGCAAGCTCCATTTGCGAGGCGTGTTGAGCTGTTTTCTTCAATGGCCGAGCGTAATAAGTATTGGGTTGTTTTAGTAAGATGGTAGTCAACGCTAAGCCTAACGGTTGTTTTACCTTTAATTTGTGGTTTTACATATTCTATAAGGTGTGGTAATAAAAATGGATAGGTATACGCATAGTTGTTTCCATTTTTTAAAGGGTTATAGAGGACAGGGTTGCGGGGAATAAGAATAAGTTCTTGTATTTTTTTTTCGTCCAAGTTTTCTAAACTTGTACCGTAAAAATAACGGCTAGCTGATGTAAAGCCTGCTGTTTGAAAACCAAAGGGAACAGAATTTAAATAGAGTTCAAGAATACGGTCTTTAGAAAGACGTGTTTCAAGTCTTAATGCGTTATACGCTTCGGTTATTTTTGATGCAATTGTTCTGGGGCGTGGTGTAGAGATTATACGTGTTAGTTGCATAGTAATTGTACTTGCCCCACTAACTTTTTTACCGCTTTTTATGTTTTGCCAAAGAGCACGTATAATAGCACTAAAATCTATTCCACAATGATAATAAAACTTTTTGTCTTCGGCTTGTATAACTTTTTCGACCAACAAATCTGGTATAGCTTCAAGAGGAGTGTATTCCATACGTAACCCTTGGTCTAATGGTAAAACCTGTAAAAGATTGTTTTGAGCATCGTATACTGTTGTGCTCCAACCCCTTTTTTCAAAATGTTTAAGGT
Source organism: Treponemataceae bacterium (assembly GCA_035647695.1). Classification (GTDB taxonomy): domain Bacteria; phylum Spirochaetota; class Spirochaetia; order Treponematales; family Treponemataceae; genus CETP13. Next base: position 5,136 of record DASRMY010000145.1, read on the forward strand.
CCGTGTAGGGAGAAAATCGTATTAGTAATAAAAAAAAGAGGGCGAGCAGAGCAATACTAATAAGTATCACTCTGCGTCGTGGCATTTTTTTAAGAGATTTAAATATTCTAGGTATGTTCATTATTACCTTTATTTAATAATAAACAAATACCCATTGGTTCGTCCAAAAACCTCAGTTTCATACATACAATGAGCTGTTGCTGGAGGAACAGGGTATACTCCGCGCCGAGCAGCTCTAAACTTAAAGCTTGCCTTTGTACTTCCCTTGTGATATACATCCCAAAAGTAACGTACTTCGTTATCAAATATTTGTTCATTGCTCATCCAATTGCCACCATACCAGTAATCATACCAATATGACTGCCATTCGTCTAACCAAGATGCTTTGTTATAATCAGTAGCTTCAAGTTCTTTTTGACCACCGGGTGTTGTTACAAAATTAGTATCTAGAACTTCTGCTCCAGAAGGAATAGGGGCACATAATGCCAGGTGTGTTCTATCACGGCCTGAATCAATTGTTATTTCCATAGAATATGTTTTTCCAGATTCAAGTGTAATAATAGGTGTTTGTGCATTTTCAGGTGCTAAAACGTCACCTGTTTCGGTATCTGTTATGACGTAATGAATACCAATACCTTCATCTCTCGCTACTTGCATTTCTTCTGGGATTGAGTACGTAAGGCTCGTTGTATAATAAAGGGTCCCTGTACCTTTTTTAGTAAATTCAAGTGGTATAACAGTATCTTTTTTTGCATTCGATAGTGGAGCCTCATCTATTGCAATTGTTGCGGTAATTGGTTTTGCAGCAACTCCCTTAAACGTTCCTTCTGCAAGTACTGTGTTTTCGAATATAGCTTTAGCATTAAAGTTTGTATTGTCTAGCTTTCTGCACTTTATTAAGGTGTGTACTGCATCGAGAACTCGTGCTGTAGTTGTCGTATTGCGCCAATATCCGCTTTTTTGTGTTTCTAGTAATGTATATAAAAGGCGGGTAACCATTTCATCTTCACTATTAAGTTGTACTAGTAGCTGCATTGCAAGTGCATAATCTTCGCTTATATCGTTAGAATACCAAGCTCGTCCACTCCATTCTTCTGCCTTTGTTAATTCTGCTCCTCGGGCTGTTGGTCGTAAATAGCGATTAATGTGTTCTGCACATTTTTGAGCATTTTTAGTATCTTGCGAATTAAGATAAGTCATACCCATTAAAGCAAGAATGCTTACGTCGCTGTCATTATTAGTATAGATAGTATACAACGACGATGGAGAAACTGCTTTTCCATAAAGTGAGATTACATAGTAATAATATGTTTTTAGATAATCACTTAAGTAATAACCATGCAGATGTCTGTATGATTCAAGATATTCTAAGAGCATATCTGTGTTTATTCCTATTTCTTTTGTATTATAGTTGCGACTTTGAGCTAAGACAGCAATATGAGCAATGCGTAAACTGACATAAAAATCAGATTTTGTCCCCTTTGGCCAATACGGAAACCCTCCGTCATCTAGTTGAACATTTTTCCATGTACTAAAGGTAGAATGTACGTATTTTTTTATATCATGTATTTTATTATCCATGCCAAAAATATCAATATATTCGTCAAAAGCAATGAGGGGATAAATAGCTGCTGCTTGTTGTTCCATACAGTCATAGGGATAATCAAATACATACTGTACAGCATCACTTAGTGGGCCTAATCGTGTTGCATCAAGGGTAATTGAAACAGAGCCTCTGCCATCTTCTGCGAAGGACGGTATTGCGATACCTTCGGTTGCTTTTTTGTCCTTGCTGCCTATTATGCCAAAGCTGGTAAATGTTTCAGTTATATATGGTTTTTCTATTTCTATCGATTGTACTAATTTTTCAGTAAGTATGTCTGATTGTATGCTAAAAACAATTTCGATAGTGCCACTTTTTTCTGCTGTAAGGTCAAAGTAAACAACTGCATTTTGTCCAGATGCTATGTCGATAGTATGGGTGTTTTTTCCGTCAATAAGTGCTTTTCCGCTTAAAATAGCCAAACCAGTTTCAGTTGTTTTTTGTTCAGGATCACGAACACTAGCACTAACTGTCATTCTATGACTTTTGCCGTCAAAATTGTATAGTAGAACACCTGCTTCTGCAGTATCGCGTTCACGCAAACGTCGCGGCATTACTGCTGACACATTAATGGGGTTTTGTACTGCTATTTCACTTTCTTGTAAGGCGAGTAGTTCATCATGAACACCAAAGGCTGTAACCCGGTAGGTTGTCAAACTATCGGGGAGAATAAAGGTAGCAGTAACCTCTCCATTTTCGTCTGTTCTCAGGTCTGGTAAAAAGACTGCGGTAGGATTAAAGTCTTTTCTCTCATCATCTTTATCATCATCTTCTCCGTCACCACCTAGTAGGTTTTTAATTTCGTAGGTGACAGGATCCATTAACATGCTTCTAGAGTCTCCCCCGTAGCAAGCAAGTGGGAAATTTGAAGCATTATAGAAAAAATCTATAGGGTTAGGTACATGATAATTAATTAAATCTAATACGCCACGATCTACAGCCATAAGTGTAAGTTCAGCATTTTTAAGAGGCTGACCGCCTTTTGTTGCTCGAAGTGTAATACGTGCTTCTTTTCCAGGTAAGTATGATGGTTGTTCAGACTCAATACTAACGCTAAAGGCTTTGACACGTGGATTTATTTGTAAAGCGGTAACGCCATAATAAGCTTTTGGTTTGTCAGTGTCTTCTTCTCCGTACTCAAATTCTGGTTTTTTAGTTCGTGTCGAATACGAAGAAATTGAAACATACACAACGGGAACATAATTATTTGCTATTGGTATTTTAAACGTAGCGCAACTTTCATCAAAATGTTGTATTTCTTCGGTAAAAATACCTTCTCGTTCAACTGTGATTAAATAATCTCCAGAGGGAAGCGGGCTTTCTAATAATATTTCTGCTGTATCTCCAGGATTATACATGCTTTGGTTTGGAGTAAGACGTATTGAAGAGGCATTATATCTATTCCAGAAAAAATAATTAGAACCAGTTACATAAAACTGGTATTCGGTAGACGCAGGCCGTCCTTCGGTGTCAGCGCCAGTTACTTTTATTCTATACACACCAGCATTAGTTGGTTTTACAGCTATTGTGTCATTAAGTTTTGCTTTAAGTGTTTGTGTAGATTCAACAATATCTTCTTTTACATAGCTCGAATATATACTTCCTTCTGCACCACGCTGTTGTACAACCTTCCAGTTTTCACGTATAAGTTCTACTTTTACATTGCTTGCCGCTTTTGACAGATCTGCAAGGGGTTTACCTGTCGGTGCTGCTAAAATATACTTAAATGAAACAGTGCGTCCACTTTTAGGAAATCCAGAAATACCAATAGGTTTTGAAACTCCAATATATACAGAAGCAGGATGGACAATAACATCTTTTGCACAGGCAATAAGTTGATTAGAAGTGTCTGTTACATTGCAATTTGCTACATAACGGTAGGGGACCGCATATAGGCCGTCAGTTCCTGTCTTACAACTGATACTGGCTTCTCCTGTAGCAGAAAGATTGCCAGAAAACTCATCAACTTTTTTACTTCCTCCACTAACGACTAAGGGGCAAAAAGTAATGTTTTTAAAAGCTGGGTCTTCAGATGTAAATCTATAGGGAGATTTAAACCATGCGCCTTCATAATGGGCATTTGATAAACCACCACCAGATAGATAGGTAGCTTTTATGGTGCCAGATACTGTTGAGCCTGAAATAACAGGGGTTTGTGGTAAGCTAATAGCTGTTTGATATTTTAAGCGTTCAAAATAAGCAACCGTAAAGCGAAGCCTTTGTTTTTTGTCAGAGTTTGACCTTTTGTACGTGATAGAATAATTGCCTGGTTCGGTTTTTTTAGGTATTATGAAACTATCCCAAAACCCACCAGATTCAGAAGCTGTTCCAGAATGAGTTAAAATTGTTTTAGGGTTATACCACACATCCTCTTCTACATTAACCGTATACGAATCAGTATACGGGGTAAATACGCCCATTTGTTGGTCACGATCGATACCTCGATACGTTACCGTTTCGCCTGGTTGGTATAAACCTCGGTCAGTAAACATAAATGTTCGTTGGTATCGTTCTGCTGCATATTCTGTGTAGGTTGTATTATAAATTCCTTCTCGCCATGCATTGTGGCTTTGCGGTTTAAAAACAGCTTTATCATCATTGGTACGTACTAAAATACTTGGTTGATTGTTTTTGAAAAAATAAGAAGCTTCATGCATATTGTCAAAATGTAATATGGCCAAACCAAATTTGTCTGTTTTTGCACAAGCAAATGCATTTGTATTGTTTATGTTTGTAGGTGCTTCTGTCTTGTTGCCAAATAAAAACACATCAGCATCTTTTATGGGCTTGCCTGTTTGAATGCTTGTGACAAATACAACGGCTTTATTAATGCCGTATCGTGCGGTAATACCTAAATCTGTCACTTGTACACTCATATAATGCTTGTTGAGATATAGTTTATTATCCCAATATGATGGTGTTTTGGCATAAGAATCTAGGACTACCCAGCCTTTGCCATTTGTGAGAAATTCGTCGAGGTATATTTCTTCAAAAAGCCTTTTGTTTTTTGTTTTTAAATCAAAATATCGTTCTGTTCCTGGTATAATTTCACATGTATGATTAAGTGGATCTT
>DASRMY010000146.1:0-2013 GCA_035647695.1 Treponemataceae bacterium
ATTTAGTATTAAAATTACATATCAAGTTTTTAAAACAAACAAAAAAGAAATAGCTCCTATTACGGAGAAAATGGAATTTGAAGTTCCTATAATTATGAACGATAAAGAATTTTTAGCCGAAACAATAACCCTCACCCCTACTAACACAGCTATAAAGACAGACACAAGCATAAGGCGAAAGCAAGAAATAAATACATTACATGATATAATTAATACTATTAATAGAGATGCCATACACCATTTAGAACCTTTTATCTGCCCAGTAAAAGCAACTCGTCGAACTTCTACTTTTGGAGACCAAAGAACCTATGCCCACTCAAACGGAACAAGTTCCACAAGCATACATTACGGAATTGATTTTGGAGTACCTATTGGAACTGCTGTACACGCCTGTGGAGCAGGCAAGGTTGTATTGACTGAAAACCGCGTGTCTTCAGGCTTATCTATTGTAATAGAACATTTACCAGGATTATATAGTTTATATTATCACCTTGACGAATTCTTAGTAAAAGAAGGAGATGTAATAACACAAGGACAGGAAATTGCAAAATCTGGAAACACAGGCCTTTCGACAGGGCCCCATCTTCATTGGGAAATGAGAATGCTTGGACATGCAGTAAACCCAGATTGGTTTGTAGAAAAATTTACTATTATGATGCAGAACTAATTTTTTTTTGATTCAAGAATGCGTTTAGCTTTCGTTTTAATAGCTGAACTTTTATCCTCTTCAGCTATTTGTTCAATTAGAGATGTAAGGTTTGAATACGTGTTTTTATTATATATATCGAGTCCAGTACCCTTTGTTGCTACATCGTCATGGTGTAAATATTTTTCGCAAATTTCACCCCATGCCCTGTCTGGATATTTTACAAACAATTTTCCAAGAGCATACCGCAAATTTTTATCTCTACTCTTTTCTAGGCTTTTTTCTGCTGCTACAATTACAGCCTTATATCCATCTTTTACTTTATTTTTTAATAATGATTCGGCGCTTTTTGAACGCAGTACATCATTTTTTTTATCATCTTTGACAATTTCTATCAAGTATTCTATGCCCTTTTTATCACCAAGAGATGCAAGTGCTTCTAACGCATCATAGACTATTACTTTTTCACTATCATTTTTAGCACGATAAAGTAAATACGGTGCAGCGGCTATAATGTCTAATTTCTGTATTATAGAAATTGCTTCTTGTCGGACCTTCCAGTAATTGTCTTTAACTGCAGAAATTATAAGGGTTTGAACTTTTTCATCTGTAAAATGGGATAAACCTTTTAAAACATATTGACGAAGGTTTGGATCTGTAGAATCAAATAGTCGTATTAAAACATCTATTGATTCTGGCTTTTTCATCTGTCCAATGGCTTCAGCCGCATACATTCTAACATAAAGATTTTCGTTTTCATCCTCAGCACGTTCTACCAACTTATCCCAGGTTTCAAGAACCTGTAATGCACCTAGCGCTTTAACCAATTGCTGCTTACGTATTGTATCTAAGTCTTCATCATCAAACATATTAGCAAGAAACACAGCTTGCTCAGAACCACCGACAATGCTTAGAGCTGAAATTGCCATTTCATATAAATCTTCATTTTCTGTTTCTAATATTTCTTGAAGAGCTGGGGCTGTCTCATTAATTTCTAGTTTTTCTATATATTTACAAACAAGAGAAACCGTAGATCTATTTTCATCAAAAGGATCTTCAATTACTGTTATTGCAAAATCTTTTAATGCATTGTCGTTAAAATGAATACAATAGTTTATTATTTTTTCACGCAATTCTGTATTAGATGATGAATTAAAAATACTTATTAAAGAATCAGAAAATTGCTCATCATCATCTATTATTAATGTCTCTATTAAAGCTGCAACCTCACTATCTAGACCATAAAGTATAGTTTCTTGTCGTTTTTCGATTTCGGTTTGTTTAACTTCATTTTCGGCATCGCCTTGTGCTAAAAGAAATCCTGTAGATAAAAAAACGAAGACATAAAATAATTTTGTTTGTTTACA
>DASRMY010000147.1:0-2895 GCA_035647695.1 Treponemataceae bacterium
ACTCATTTATAATTAAATTTAATTGATTCTTTATTAGCTCAAGTCGTGCATCTGATCGCCCTTTATACAAGCCAACTATAATACTATTAGAAAAAACAATCATAAAAAGAGCCATTAGTACTAGCTGAATAAGGCCAGAAATTAAAAGGGACCCAAATATTTTTGTGAAAAAATTAAAATGATGTTTCTCTTTTTGCACATTCATACTACCTATTTTACCATAAAAACAGGCAGAAATGGGATTTTTTTACTTTTGAGAATTTAAGACAGATAATGGTTGGTTAAAATCTGCACACTAGTATTATTACATCATATATTTCTTGAACAAACACTCGTTGCACATGAAATATATATGTTATTTTTTTAGCAACGCTTCAAATGGATTATATGTATCAGAACGAGAATCAGTGTCTAAATATTTTTGAGTTGTTTTATCTTGTTCTTTAGATGATGTTGGCTTTAGAGCAATTCGTTTATTAGTAGCATCTATATCTACTATTTGAACAACAATAGATTCTCCTTTTTTTAATGCACTTTTAGGATTAGTATACGTATTATAAACACTATCACTTTTAAGTTCTGATATATGAATTAATCCATCGAGACCAGGCTCTAATGATACAAAGGCACCATAATTAGTAAGTTTTACAACCGTTCCCGTATGTTTAGAATTCTTAGGGTATTTTTTTATAGCTGATTGCCACGGATCAGATAGCAAAGATTTCATGCTTATAGAAATTCTTTCATTTTTCCAATCAAGATTAAGAATTTTTGCTTCTATTGTTTCTCCTACTTCTAAAACAGAACCTACAGCTTCAATACGTTCTCTGCTAATTTCTGATATAGGAAGCAAAGCTTGAACCCCTTTTATATCTACAAAGGCACCAAATTTTTCAATAGAGGTAACAATACCATTTACAAGCATGTTTTCTTTTAATGTAGTTTTTAATTCTTGCACATTGTCATTGTACGCCGCTTCTTCAATTTTACGATTAGAGACAATTATTTTTCGGCCATTTTCTTTATATTCAATTATTTGAAAGCTAAGATGTTTACCAATTGGAGACGAATCAGTTTGTTTAGAGCGTTTAAATCCCAATTGAGAAAATGGACAAAATGCAGATATCCGGCCTATTTTTACTTCGTAACCACCTTTAACTTCATTTTCTACCACACCTTCAACAGGAATTTTGGCTTGATAGGCATTTTCGAGTACAAAAGAGTCTGCTTTATGACCACTTATTCTTGTAGTAAAATGCATTTCACCATTTTTAGCTTCTAAAAAAAAGACCTTTACAGAATCTCCTTCTGTAACAGTAAGATTACCTTCTTTATCTACAAATTCGTTTTTATCAAGAACACCTTCACTTTTCCCACTTAAATCTACAAACACACAATCATTTGAAATAGACACAATCTCCGTTTGTAATTGTTCTCCAGGTTGTAATGATTCCATTTTAGAAAGACTTTTTTCATATAAGGCTGCAAACATATTTTCTGGTTTCTGGCTTTTCATAGATTTTTCTCTCCCTAGATAGCAAAACAGTATTTATGGAGAGTATAACAAACATTGTAATTTTCGAATACCATACTACTAAAATCAATCGAAAAAGCTATTATAAATCCCTTGCATTATTTTTTATTATTAGTCATAGTAAGAATGTCATGTTACTAAAAAAACAAATATCTATTGCAAAGTTTTTTCTTGCAGTAAATATGCTTTTTATACTACCAGCAACACTATTTGCACACCCTCATGTTTTTATAAAAACATCTATTGAATTTGTTTTCGAGGAAAAAAAGCTTATGGGCGCATGGGAAAGTTGGGAATTTGACCGGTTTTTTAGCGCTGAAATTATTTCATGGCTTGACACTGACCAAGACGGTGACTTTAATGAAACAGAAAGTAACATGGTCTATAACAATGCATTTATAAATTTAAAAAACTACTATTTTTATACTTTTATTCGACAGGGAAACACACGAACAACACCGCAAGAAGTATTGCATTTTAGAGCCAGAGCAAAAGATGGCATAATGACGTATACATTTTATATTGACCTTTCGCACTACAAAGGAAATAACGTATGTTTTGCAGTTTATGACTATACCTATTTTTGTGATGTAGAATATCTAAAACCTATAAAAATCACATATAACAATACTGCAATTAATCCCAAATACGTTATTCAAGAAAACAAAAACCACCCCGTTTATTATGACCCGCTGGGAGCAGTAAATGATACAACTATTTATTACAAACCAGCACCAGGTCTCCAAACATACTATCCTAAAGAAATACATCTTAGTTGGTAAAAAATGAATAAAAGAAATGTGTGTTTTTTATTACTCCTTTTTTCATCTGCGTTTATAATTGCTAACCCGTTACTATCCCCTAAAAAAACACCCCCTACAGATTCTGAAAATAGCACGAGTCAAGAAAAAAACACATCTATATTACCCGTCCGAACAACAGGTGGAAACCCTGATATAATTAAAAAACAAGGAAACTTACGCGAAAATCTTGCAAATGTGTTTGTACAAATTCAAAAAAACTCCTTAGATAATACATCAAACGCATCATTATTCTTAGTAGTCATTCTTTTTTCTTTTGCCTACGGAGTTTTGCATGCTGTTGGGCCCGGGCATCGTAAAACTATAGTTTTTTCACTTTATTTAACACGCACGGCTCCTTGGTGGGAACCAGGGATTCTTTCAGTTTTGTTAGCAGTGTTACACGGTGGCACCGCCATCATTCTAATGCTTGTATTTAAAGGTATTGCAGGATCTATTTCACAAAACACAAAAAACATCACAATGCTCATGGAAGGAATTACCTATATTATTATTATTGTTACAACCATATGGCTTATTATTCATGAAACTATAGAGTAT
>DASRMY010000148.1:0-2936 GCA_035647695.1 Treponemataceae bacterium
CGATTAGGAAATGTAAAATCCTACAGGAGGACTTATGAAATACAGCAAGATTACCTGCATTTTTTTGGTAACTTTATGCATGTCTGTAATAGTTTTTGCCCAGGAAGTGGTAACAACTGTAAATGAACCTAGATCTGAAATTACTGTTGAACAAGAGTACTTGAGTACAATTGAAGACGTTATTATCAAAGAACTTGCTAACTCGGATAATTTAGATACTAAATTTGTTGCACTGCAGCATATTGAAACAGCTCTTGAGGAAGGGCGCTTAAGTCCTCAAATAGAAATTTCTCTACAAAGTTTAGCAGGAGAAGGTGTATTAAAAGAATCGCGTACAGCTAATAGATTGTCAAATAATTATCCTCAAATTCGTTCAAAGGCTGCAGATCTTCTTGGCCAAACAAAAACAAAAGCCGCAAAGGAAACACTTTTAAAGATTGCAGTAGCTGAAAATGAACCTATGGTTTTATCTAGTGTTGTTCGTTCTCTTGGAAAAATCGGTTTAAATGATAGTGATGATGTTGCAAACACAATAGCATGGGTAGAGCGTAGGTTTTCAATTTTAAATCCTACAGATAGTTTAGCATATGAAGTCCTTGATGCGTATGAGGCACTTTTACCAACTGTTGATGATAAAACCCAAATGATTGAATGTATTGCTTCTATAGCTGGTAACTATCGCTATGTAACACCTATTAGAACCAAAGCACTTGATTTGTTAAAAAAACTAACAACAAAAGGCATTTACTAAGTAAAACATATCGTGAAAAATAAGAAATACCGCCAATGATATGGTGGTATTTCTAGCTAATATTGGTTTAGCTGTATTTTTTTCAGATTGGCTCATCTAGCTAGAGTGTTTGGTTGAATAAAAATTGACAGGTGCAAATTTTGCGTGTTGTGTTATGGAACCTATAATATTAGCATCGAAATCTCCTCGTCGACAAAAAATATTAAAAAAATTGAATATTCCTTTTATGGTAGTAGTACCTGATTTTAAAGAGGAAAAACCAGAAAATATACGCTTAGAAAAAGCTCCTGAATATTTTGCTGCTGAAAAAGTTAAATCAGTTGTGAACATACTTTCTACTAATCAGGATCTTGGCTGGGTTTTTAGTGCAGATACTGCAATATTTTTAAATAATAAGCTATATGGCAAACCCAAAAATGCAGATGAAGCTAGAAGGTTTTTAAATGATTTTTCAGGGAAAACACATAAGGTACTTTCAGGAATAGCTCTTTACAACGGTAAAAATCATTATCTTGAAACTAAAACAGTAAAAAGCCTCGTTAGTTTTAAAGCACTATCAACAAAAGAAATAGACTGGTATATAAAAACAGAAGAATGGCATGGTGCAGCTGGTGGTTACCGTGTACAAGGGCTTGCACAATGTTTTATATATAAAATTGAAGGCTCGTATAGTTCTATTATGGGCTTGCCTATTTCAGATTTTTATGACATACTCACGTCGCAAGGTTATGCCTTTATTGACTAGCCTGCCCTAAAAATATCAGAGCCGGTTCGGTTCTGCAATTTTTTTGTAATCTTCCGTGCGAAGGTCTAAAACCCAACGTATCGAGAAATAGAGAATGGCGAGTGTTTTTTTAGCTAAACAAACACTCAAAGTGAAGGAGAACTCATGGCAGTTGTAACCATGAAAAGTTTGCTTGAATCAGGTGTGCATTTTGGACATCAAGTCAAGCGTTGGGATCCCCGAATGAAAAAGTATATCTTTGCAGAAAGAAACGGGATTCATATTATTGATCTACAAAAAACGATGTCTTCTATAAAAGAAGCGTATGATGCAGTACATAAAGTATCTGCACAAGGAAAAGCAGTTCTTTTTGTAGGAACAAAAAAACAAGCACAGCAAGCTATTCAAAAAGAAGCTGAGCGTTGTGGACAATTTTATGTTAATAATCGCTGGCTAGGCGGCATGTTAACAAATTTTACTACAATTAAAAAGTCTATTTTACGCCTAAAAAAACTTGAAAAAATGGAAGTTGACGGCACCTACGACAATATTACAAAAAAAGAAATAGCACAATTTCAAAAGCAGAAAGCAAAACTCGAAAAAAACATTGGCGGAATTAAAGAAATGAAAGAACTGCCTGGAATTGTTTTCATAATCGACACACAAAAAGAACAAATTGCTATTGCAGAAGCACGTCGTATGGGAATTCCTATTGTTGCTGTTGTTGATACAAACGGTAATCCAGAAGGAATTGATTATCCTGTTCCAGGTAATGATGATGCAATTCGCGCAATTTCATTGTTTACACAGGTCGTTGCTGATGCTGTTATAGAAGCAGATAATGAAAATGGGCTTAGAATAATAGAAAGCCTTCAGGATGATGATGAAGAAGAAGAAATTGTCACTGATGAAGTTGTAAAACCTGAAGATGAAGAAATTATTGATTATACTAACTATGAGCCTTCTACAGATGAAAAAAAAGAAGAAATTCCAGTTGAAGAACCAACTGTTGCAGAAAAATTAGTAGACGAAGATCAACTTTACCAGGAGTAATACATGAATATTAAAGCCGCTGACGTAAAAACCCTGCGTGAAAAAACAGGTGCAGGTATGATGGATTGCAAAAAAGCTCTTGTTGAATGTAATGGAGATGAAGCTAAAGCAGTTACATTTTTAAAAGAAAAAGGTCTTGCTGCTGTAGCAAAGCGTTCAGATAGGAAAACAACTGAAGGCCGTATATTTGTTAAAACCGATGGAAAAAGAACCCTTATGCTGGAGCTAACATGTGAAACGGACTTTGTGGCCAATAACAAAGATTTTATTGCTGTTGGTGAACAAATATGTGCAGAAGCACTTGCAAAAGGCTATACAGAAGTAACAGATGAACTTGCAGATTTGATTCAAGAATTACAAATTAAAATTCGCGAAAACATGAAAGTTAGTAGATTAGTTGCTATAGAC
>DASRMY010000149.1:0-4781 GCA_035647695.1 Treponemataceae bacterium
AGTTGTAATTACAAATTAAAATTCTTTAATCGCTCGCAAGCCTCTTTTATATCATTACGATGACCAAAAGAACTAAAACGAATAAAGTTTTCACCTGCAGGACCAAAACCAACACCAGGAGTTGTAACTATGTGGCATTGGTTTAAAATTTTATCAAAAACATCCCAGCTTTTGTTACCTGGAAACTTTACCCACAAATACGGACTATTGCCATCACCATAAATTTCTATTTTCAATTTTTTAAAGGTATCGCTTACAAGCACTTCTTTTATAAGACGCTCGTTTTCTAAATAATAATCAACTAGTCCTTGCATTTCGGCAAGTCCTTTTTCATCAAGGGCAGCCAAGCCTCCTCGTTGTGCAATATTAGAAGCACCATTAAAGACTGTAGTCATTACTCGATTCCAGTCTTTATTAATTGACGTTCCATCAGAAAACTTTACATTTTTAGGAACGATCGACCAACCAAGCCTGACACCTGTAAAACCAATTGTTTTACTAAAAGAATTAATTTCAATTGCACAGTCTTTTGCTCCGTCTATTTCAAAAATAGAGCGAGGAAGACTTTTATCCTTAATAAATGCAAAATAGGCAGCATCATAAATAATAATACACCCATGTTTTTTTGCGTATTCTACTAGCTTTGTAAGCTCATCACGAGTAGATGCTGCACCAGTTGGGTTATTTGGAGAGCAAAAATAAATAAGACTGTTTTCAGGCACTACAGACAAGTCAGGGAAAAAGTTATTTTCTGCTGTACACGGCATGTACACAATACCTTCATATCCGCTACCATCTTTTTTAGCCCCACCAGCAGCTCCGACTATTACAGATCCATCAACATAAACAGGATATGCAGGATCTTGTACTGCAACTGAAGTATGTGCTCCAAACAAAGTTTGAATTCTTCCTATATCACATTTTGCACCATCCGAAACAAAGACTTCTTCAGAATCAACTGTATTGTTATATAAAACACTGGCAATCTTTTCACGTAAAGCTGTTAAGCCCTGTTCATCACCATAACCAGAATATCCATCGGTAGTTTGCATAGAAGCAATATAATCACTCATTGCTTCTGCAATATGCGCAGTGAGTGGTTCGGTGGTATTTCCGATACCCAAACTAATAATTTTGTTATCAGGGTGGGCTGCTGAAAATTCTCGTCGTCGTTTTGCAATTTCGGGAAAAAGGTACCCAGCTTTTAAATTTGCAAATGCAGGATTTCTTTTAATCATTTATTCTCCTATTCAATGTTATAAAAATGACAATGCATCTTTATGTATTTATACTTCTAATAATAATTGATCAATGGGTTTTCCTGGCGCAACCATGGGAAGAACCATTTTATCTATATCAATTTTAGCATCAATTACTGCCGGTTTACCTGATTTGACAGCCGCATCAAAAGCCTTTATATACTCTTGCTCATTTGCAACTGTATACGCGCTAATATCATAAGCGTCTGCAAGTTTTATAAAATCTGGCCCTCGATCAAGCGTTGTTTCTGAATATCGCTCTCCATAAAACATATGTTGCCACTGTCTAACCATACCAAGGGTGCCATTATTAACTATAATAATAATAATAGGTAAATTATAATAGCTAATTGTTGCAAGCTCGTTGCAATTCATTCTAAAAGATCCATCACCTGCAATATGCACAACAAAGGTTTTTGGATTAGCAACTTGCGCGCCAATAGCAGCGCCTGTCCCGTAGCCCATGGTACCAAGACCACCAGAAGTAAGAAAAGTATGTGGTTTTGAAAACGGATAATACTGAGCAGCCCACATTTGATGCTGGCCGACCTCTGTTGTAATGATAGTATCATCACCTAGTTTTTCATTCACATATTCTAACATAAACTTTGGGTGCAATGGTATTTTTTGTGTATATTGCGGGGGAACAAAACTTTTTAATTTTACGATTTGTGTATACCATTCTGAAGGCTTTTTTGTTTCAATTTTAGGTAGCAATCCCGTCAAAATCATTTTTATGTCGCCGAGAAGATTACCACAGGTTTGCACATTTTTATTTATTTCAGCAGGATCTATATCTATTTGAAAAATTTTTGAATTTTGACAAAATTGTTCGGGATTAGAAATAACACGATCAGAAAAACGAGCTCCAATAGCTATGAGAAGATCTGACTTATTAACTGCAACATTACTGGCTTTTGTACCGTGCATACCAATCATCCCAGTGCATAATGGATGTTTGCTAGGAAAAGCTGTTTTCCCCATAAGGCTCACAGCAACAGGAATTTGCGCTTTTTCTGCTAATTCTTTTAATTCAGCATAGGCTTTAGACCTGACTACTCCACCACCAACATATAAAACAGGACGTTTAGCAGAATTAATAAGCTCAGCTGCCTCAGAAAGCTCTCTTTCACTTACTGTTTTAAAACCTCTAATACGATCTACGTTTTCAGCCATATGTATTGTTGGCGCATGAGAAACATCTTTTTTTGCTATTGCCACATAATCGTAAATTGCGGCTGTAACATCTTTTGGAATATCAATTAATACAGGGCCAGGACGACCACTTTTAGCAACTATAAAAGCTTCGCGAATTGCACCTGCTAAATCTTCAACACTACGAACAATATAACTATGTTTGGTTATTGGCATAGTTATTCCGCGAATATCAACTTCTTGAAAACTGTCTTTTCCTAAAAGGCTCGTCCCTACATTACAAGTAATTGCCACCATAGGCACCGAATCCATATATGCTGTTGCAATGCCTGTAACAAGATTAGTTGCCCCAGGGCCACTTGTTGCCAATACAACTCCAACTTTACCTGTCGATCTGCTATAACCGTCAGCAGCATGCGAAGCACCTTGCTCATGAGCAGTAAGAATATGTCGTATGCGATTTTTGTTTTTATATAATTCGTCGTAGATATTTAAGATTGCACCACCTGGATATCCAAATACAACATCAACGCCCTGTTCAACAAGACATTCTACAACTATTTTTGCACCTGTAATTTGCACTATTTTACTCCTCTATTATTTTAGAATTGCACCTTGATCTGCGCTTGATACAAGCTTTGCATACCGTGCAAGATACCCTTTTGTAATTTTAGGTGCAGGACAAGTCCATTTTTTACGCCGTTCTGCTAAAACAGATTCGTCAACTTTTAAACTAATTTTATACGCATTTATATCAATACTAATGCTGTCGTTTTCTTCTACTAACGCAATTAAACCACCATCGGCAGCTTCTGGAGAACAATGCCCTAAAGAAGCTCCTCGAGTAGCACCAGAAAAACGGCCATCAGTTATTAATACAACATCTTTATCCATACCCTGCCCCGCAAGAGCTGCGGTTACAGCAAGCATTTCGCGCATACCAGGACCTCCTTTCGGCCCTTCATAGCGAATAACAACAACATCACCCTTATTAATTTTTTGCTTTTCGACAGCTGCAAAACAAGCTTCCTCAGAATCAAAAACTCGAGCTGGACCTGTATGTTTCATCAATTCTGGAGCACAGGCAGAACGCTTTACGACAGTCCCTTTTTCAGCAAGGTTTCCAAATAAAATTGCAACTCCACCATTTGGTGAATAAGGATTTTCAATAGGACGTAACACATCAAAATTATGGTTTTTAACGCCTTTTAAATTTTCTTTTATAGTTTTACCAGTAACAGTCATTACATTAGTATTAATAAGGTCTTTTTTAGCTAGCTCGGCTAAAACTGCTTGTACCCCACCGGCATTGTATAAATCGACTATAAAAGTATGCCCTGCAGGAGCAAGATGACAGAGATTAGGTGTTTTTTCAGAAATTTCATTTATCATATGTAAATCTATTTTTACACCAGCTTCATAAGCAATAGCAGGAATATGTAGAATAGTATTTGTTGAACACCCCAAGGCCATGTCTGCCGCTAGTGCGTTACGAAAGGCTTGTTCATTCATAATGTGTTTAGCAGTAATATTCTTTTTAAGCATGTGCATAACATGCATGCCGGCTTTTTTAGCGAGAACAATACGCTCTGCGTATACTGCGGGAATAGTACCGTTTCCAGGAAGTCCCATACCAAGCACTTCTGTAACACAATTCATAGAATTGGCTGTAAACATACCAGAACATGAGCCACAACCAGGACATGCACAGCGTTCAATATCATCAAGTTGTTTTTCGGTCACCTTACCTGCGCTCACCCCACCAACAGCTTCAAAAACATCAGTAAGAGACAGGTTTCTACCACTGTAAGGATTTGTAGTATCATTACCAGGTAATCGGCCAGGCAACATTGCCCCACCAGAAATAACCACTGTTGGAAGATCAAGACGAGCAGCTGCCATTAACATACCGGGAACAATTTTATCACAGTTTGGTATCATAACAATACCGTCAAATTGTTGTGCCATAGCTACACATTCAATAGAATCTGCAATAAGCTCACGAGTTGCAAGAGAATACTTCATTCCCTCATGTCCCATAGCTATACCATCACAGACACCAATGGCAGGAAACTCAAAAGGAGTCCCTCCAGCCATTCTAATACCAGTTTTTACAGCAGTTGCTATTTTATCAAGATTTATATGTCCAGGAACAACATCATTTTGAGCACAACACACACCTATATGAGGTCGTTCAATTTCTTCGTCACAAAGACCCATAGCTCTATATAACGATCGGTTTGGGGCTCTTGCTATTCCTTTTTTAGCTTTATCACTTTTCATTCTAAACTCCTCTTAAAAACGCGATACAATCTATAAAAAGCTGGTTATAACCTTTGTTTGTATAAATATACATAAACTTTGTAT
>DASRMY010000150.1:0-3947 GCA_035647695.1 Treponemataceae bacterium
AAAAAAAGATAGTATATATAATTGAATAATATAAAAATCTTTTTTAAAATAACTTACAATCTTACAAAGAAGCATTCTATATAAGGCAGCTACTAATGTAAGCACATAAAAACTAAAACCTAAGAATCCACCAAAAAAACATATATATACACAAGCACATAGAAGCCAAGGAAGAAGGAGATAGAAAAATTGATGCAAGAGTTTATGCTTAGTTAGGTCATTCATTTACCATCTCCACAAAAAATGGATTAATCATACATTTCTTTTTATACATGCTTATCACTTGTTTTATTTTCTGTGTTTTAGATGCATCTTTCATCTTGCCAGGCCCTATATAAAAAACACGAGTACCAGTTTTACACATATACACACTTTTTTTTAATAATTCTAACCCGCATCTATCGTTAGAAGCTGAACTTATACTAGAGAGAATATCAAGAATTAGGAGATTGCTTCCTCGTTGGGGTGTAATAAAGATAGACTCATTTTCTATCTTTGAAAGAACCCCTGTTGTCGAAAAACCACATAGTTGATGGTTATTCATAATAGCCTTTACTATTGCAGCAGCAATTTTTATTGCTTTTTCTTGGGTATAATGCCGTAAACGCAATTCATAATCAGAGTCTGTTAAGTTAAGAATTATAAAACACGGTTCATTTAATGTATTATCGAATTCATTTGTATACAACGTATTAAATCGAGCAGTAGCACGCCAGTTAATGCGTTTTATTTCATCACCAGGTATATAATCACGAATTGACCGACACTCTGTAAGATCTTCATATGCCTTGTTTTGCGTGTATTTTTTACCCTGCGGTAAACCAAAAAGACAATCAACAGAAAGCGAATACTTTTCAGGGTAGACCCATACATCAATTGCTGTTGGAAGGGTAAGTGTAAACGGAAAAACTCCAAATGGATCAGCACACTTTATTATAGCATTACCGATACTATATTTACCACGTTCCCGTCCAAAAAAATCACACTGTATTTTTTTCCGCTCTTTTTTTCCTAAATGTATAATAAAAGTATCTACGCTGGATGGATGTGCAAGCGCATATTTTTGACACGTAATACAGAATGAAAAAGCAGGCAAAAGCCCTTTGTTTTCGACTATTAAATCTGCATAAAACGGTGTGCCTGCAGGAACTCGTATTGTCGAAACAAGATATTTGGCATGTAATTTTTTTTGTAATCGATTACTATACAAATAGGCAAAAAGCAAAGTAAAAAAAATAAAACCAAAAACAAGCCGTACTAATATATCTGCTACTAGTAAAAAAAGAATTGCGCTAATAATTAATAGTACAATACGACGAAAGCGCTGAGAATATGAAAACTCAACCCTACCACTCATAGTTTTCCTTCATATGCAGGAACAGGTATTTTATCAATAATATCCTGTAAAATAGTATCTG
This sequence comes from Treponemataceae bacterium, assembly GCA_035647695.1. GTDB lineage: Bacteria > Spirochaetota > Spirochaetia > Treponematales > Treponemataceae > CETP13. The sequence goes on from DASRMY010000150.1 coordinate 1,419, forward strand.
CCATATATCCGTGTAAAAAAGACTCTGGCTTAATAATAATACGATTTCGGTACACAGGGAGTACTAATTTTTTTATATCACTCGGTATAACATACGAACGATTTTTAATAGCCGCATATGATTGGGCAGCCTTGTATAAAGCAATAGAACCACGAGGAGAAACACCAACCTCTATGCGATTATCTTTTCGTGTTTCTGCAACAATAGTTAATAAATAATTAAGCACCGCTTGGTCAACATGAATATGTACAAGTTCATTTTGAATGTTACAAATTGTTTGAGCGTCTGTCACCGCAGTTACAGATTCTACAGGATGTATTGGGCTTCGCTGTGCTTCTATAATAGAAATTTCATCTTCTAATGACGGATACCCAAGCGAAACCGTCATCATAAAACGATCTTTTTGCGCCTCTGGTAACGGAAAGGTTCCTTCACTTTCAACAGGGTTTTCTGTGGCTATAACAAAAAATGGCGGTGTAAGCTTAATAGTGGTTCCATCAACGCTAACCTGGCTCTCAGCCATTGCTTCTAAAAGGGCTGACTGCGTTCTTGGTGTAGCCCGATTTAATTCATCAACCAATACAAAACTTGTTATAAGGGGCCCCGGGTGAAACTCAAATTCTTGTGTTTTTTGTGAAAAAACAGAACTTCCTGTCATATCAGCTGGTAAAATGTCTGGCGTACATTGTATACGTGAAAAAGGTACGTCAACACTTTTTGCTAGGGTTTTTGCTAAGACAGTTTTTCCCGTTCCAGGAACATCTTCAAGTAGTACATGTCCCTTAGCAAAAAGAGCTGTAAGCAAAAAATCTACAACATCAGGGTTTCCCTTAAAAATGCTTTTAGCAGATTTTGCAATTTCAGTTGCTGTTTTATGTACTTTTGTTATATCAATTGTTTTTTCTTTCATGCAAAGGATTATACATCATATACAATGCTGCGTAAAGAAACTATATAAAATCGAAAGGAGTTTCTTGATATACATAATAGTTTAGCCAATTTGCATAAAACAAATGTGCATAACTACGCCACGTACACAATGGTGCCTTATTTGGATTATCGTTTGGATAATACTTATATGGTATTTGTATATCAAGCCCTTTTTTTTTGTCTCGCCAATATTCATTACTAAGAGTGTCAGCATCGTATTCAAGGTGTCCTGTCATAAAAACCTGCCTGTTGTCATTTGATTTCACAAGCAAAACACCACTTTCATCAGATTCAGCTAAAATTGTTAGATCTTTGCGAGCAAGAATATCATTTTTATGTACTTCGGTATATCGTGATTGCGGAACATTAAAGACATCGTCAAACCCACGCAACAACGGCTCTGCATGTGTAGTTCGCTTGTTTTCAAAAACACCAAATAACTTTTCATCGAGGGCATTCTTTTTTACTCCATAATGATGATAAAGCCCCGCTTGAGCTCCCCAGCAAATATACAAAGTACAAAAAGAATTTTTATGTGCATAATTCATAATATGCGTAAGCTCTTTCCAATAATCGACTTGGTCAAAAGATAATTTTTCTACAGGAGCCCCTGTAATTATCATGCCATCAAATTTACGACTAAGAGCTTCTTCTGTGGTTATATAAAAACGCTCAAGATGCTCTCTCCCTGTATTTTTTGATTCATGACTCATCATTCTAACTAAAAATATTTCTACCTGCAAAGGTGTGTTAGCTAAAAGCCGAAGCAAATGTGTTTCGGTAGCAATTTTAGTAGGCATTAAATTTACAATGGCAATTTTTAGAGGACGTATATCTTGTGTAACCGCTCTCTTATCAGTCATAACAAATATATTTTCGTTTTCAAGTATTGAGACTGCTGGCAATTCTGAACTTATCTTTATAGGCATAGGTTTTGAGTATAGCAAAAAATTGTAAATTTTGCTACATTACCACTATGCCAAGCAAAGATAAAAAAAAAGCTATAAAAAAATTAAAACGGCTCGTTTACTCTCCAAAAGAATCCATAGACACGTTTAGAAAAAGATTTGAAGACACTCTGTATACTCCTTTTTTACCTAATCGGGTAGAATGTGAAACAATTAAAATAGGTGGTGTTAGTTGTGATGTATTACAACCTGATCTTTACTCAAAAGAGCGCGTTATGCTCTATATACACGGAGGTTGTTTTGTTGCAGGCTCCTGCAAATCATACAGAGCATTTTGTGCTTCTTTAGCCTATGCTTCCAACACAAAAATAATTTTACCCAAATTACCACTTGCTCCAAAATATCCATATCCAGTAGCTATTGAAAATGTAAAAAAAATAGTACACACATTGTATAAAAAAGAAGAGCAAATTCTTTTAGGCGCTGATGGCTCAGCGGCTTCAATTGCCTTAGCACTTGCTTTTTCTATAAAAAAAACATATCGCACAAAACTGCAGCAAATAATTCTTTTTTCACCGTGGCTCGATATTTCTTCAGACTCTGAAATTACTAAAATTTCAAAGAAAAAAACCAAAGACAAAATTATTAAACCTGAAAAAATTCATAGATGTGCAGAGTTATACACCTATGA
>DASRMY010000151.1:0-9750 GCA_035647695.1 Treponemataceae bacterium
CGTATATCCTTATAATTGTTAATTTTTTTAGTGTATATTTTCTTGTGCAAAGCATTCCATAAAAGTAACAAGTTTTTGAACGCCTTCAAGAGTCATTGCATTGTAAATTGATGCACGCATGCCGCCAACACTCCTATGGCCTGATAAATTAAACAGCCCTTCTTTTTCTGCAGCTTTTACAAATTGTTTGCTTATTTCTTTTGCTTTTTCTTCATCTTTTTCGCTTGTTAAAAAAGGTACATTCATAAGCGAACGACTCCCTTTTGCAACTGTTGCACTGTAACAATCGCTTTTATCCAAATAATTATACAAAAGAGTAGCTTTTTCTTTGTTTCGTTTAGCCATTCCTTTTGCCCCACCTTGTTTTTTTATCCATTTTAGGTTTAGTCCCATCATGTATATATTCCAGCATGGCGGAGTGTTAAACATTGAATCTTTGTCACTATGGGTTTTATAGGTAAGCATTAGCGGTGTTTTATCGAGCGGTGTTTCTGTGATGAGATCTTCTCTAATAATAACAATTGTCACACCTGCTGGCGCTAGGTTTTTTTGAGCCCCCGCATATAGCACAGCAAATTTTGAAACATCTAAAGGTTCTGATAAAATACAGCTTGAAATATCAGCAACAAGTGGTATTTCGTTTGTTTTTGGAATATATTTCCAATGCGTTCCTTTAATTGTGTTGTTTAGAGTAATATGTGCATAGTCATAATCGCCATTAAATGCAACATTTTCTGGTATATATGAAAAACCTTTGTCTGCAGAAGATGCAATGACATCTACATCTATATACCGTTTTGCTTCTTTTATAGCTTTTGCAGACCATGTACCAGTATCAACATAAGCAGCTTTATTATATTTTGTACCAAGGTTTAATGGTACCATTGCAAATTGAGTGCTTGCGCCGCCCTGTAAAAACAACACTTTGTAATGAGCAGGAATATCCATGAGTTCTCTGATAAGGTGTTCAGTTTCTTGTATAATAGGTGTAAAGGCGGAAGATCGGTGACTCATTTCATTTACACTTTGTCCTGTTCCATTGCAGTCTAACATTTCAGCCTCAGCTTGCTTTAAAACCTCTTCGGGTAAGCATGAAGGACCTGCAGAAAAATTTAATACTCGTGCCATACTATATCTCCTATAAAAAATAAACCACAAACTTATAATACGCGTGTGATTTCCTTACTAGTGTAACTAGCTTTTACGGCTTTTTATGCAGCCGTGTGCATTTCTTTCTTTTGTTTTTGACAAGCATGATTAGGGTGTCATAAAACATATCATTTTATATCAGTACTCCTTTTTTTCTGTATTTACCAGAGGGTTTGTAGAGCACTAATAATGCCGACGTCTTTTACTGTTATTGTAGACGGAACCGAAATAACAGCATTTGTATAGTTTACAATTCCTTTTATGTTCCACTGTGCAAGTTTTTCTGCAATTGCAGGAGCATCTTTGTCTGATGTGGAAAGAATAGCATATTCTATGTCTAGTTCTTTTATAATTTGCTCCAATCGCATTGTAGTGTATAAAGGGAAAGGCGCATTTAAAATTTCTGTTCGGTTTGCATTAGGGTCAAAGCCTGCCACTAGCTCAAATCGTGAATTTTTAAAGCCTGTATATTCTAATAAAGCTTCGCCAATCTTTCCTAGGCCAACAATACAGCACTTTTTTTTTGCTGCATTTATATGTAAATCAAATTTTCTACTAATAGCCTTGTGCAATTCTTCTATTTTGTACCCGTTTGAAGCTCCGCATTTTACATTGATATAAGAGATATCCTTTCTTATTGTTGTATTAGACCATCCTGTTAGTTCTTGAATTTGTAAACTTGTAATAATTATATCGCCATTTTGTATTAACTGTAAAAGGAGTTGTGCTAATCGTATAAGGCGTTTTCGTGTTGGTTCTGGAATTTTTTTCAAAGCCGTTCCTTTACATACAAAAATTATCTGTGAAAAAAATCACAATGATAAACAGAGAGTACTGTATAATTAAAAAGCTGTCAAGAAAAAATGAACAAAACTTGACTAAAAAAAAAGTAACCTGTATATTATGAAAGTTATTCGAGGCTAATATTATACAATTTGGAGGGCTCATGAATCTTGCAAACCTAAAACCTGGTCAAAAAGGTAGAATATCGTCAGTTGGTGGTAGTGGTGCTTTGCGCCGACATTTGCTTGATATGGGGCTTACTCCCGGAACTCCAGTCTTAGTTAGAAAAGTTGCACCAATGGGAGATCCTATTGAAGTGTGCTTGAGGCGTTATGAGTTAACGTTGCGTCGTGAAGAAGCTGAAAAAATAGAAATATTAGAAGAGTCTGTTTGGGTCCCTGTTGGTGGGTCGTGTCGCAGTTGTAAGAAAAACCGTGCGTGTAATTCAGGTAAGCGTGGGTTCTGGGGAAAGAATAGAAAACGCGGTGGTTTTGGACGAAGAGGAGGGCATAATGAGTAAGATTACTATAGCCCTTATTGGTAATCAAAATGCGGGGAAGACAACTCTTTTTAATCAATTGACAGGTAATAATCAACATGTTGGGAATTTTCCAGGTGTGACTGTTGAAAAAAAAACAGGTGTTGTTAAGCACCAGTATATTCATCCTGCAGATAATCAAGGCTATGAAGTTGAACTTGTTGACTTGCCAGGGATTTATTCTCTTTCTCCGTATTCGATAGAAGAATGTGTTACCAGGGATTTTTTAATACACGAAAAACCAGACGCTGTTATTAATATTGTTGATGCGACAAATATTGAACGAAATTTATATTTAACATTACAACTTATGGAAATGCAATTACCTATGGTTCTTGCATTAAATATGATGGATGAGGTACTTGCTGCAGGGAATTCAATAGATATACAAGCTTTTTCTAAGGCGATTCGCTTGGAGGCTGTGCCTGTAGTTGCAAATAAAGGCTCGGGTGTATCTGAGCTAGCACAACGTGTAATGAATGCGGCTATACATAAAATAAAACCAGAAGAAATAGATTTTTGTGAAGGGCCTGTTCATCGTGCTATTCATTCTCTTGCGCATATAATAGAAGAAAAAGCAGCTCTTAAAGATTTTCCTACTCGATTTGCAGCTACAAAACTAATTGAAGGTGATGATCTCATTCGTAATCAGTTGAGCTTAACTCAAAACGAATTAGATATCATTGGTCATATTACAGACGAAATGGAGCAAGAGTTAGGTACTGATCGGGAAAGTGCTATTGCAGATGAACGATATACATATATAGGAAAAATTACGGAACAAACTGTTAAGCACGTGTCCGATACACCAGGGCATGTGCGGTCCGTTAAAATAGACAAGCTTCTAACTCATAAATATTGGGGAATACCAGTGTTTTTAGGTATTATGGCCCTGATTTTTATAGTAACCTTTGGGTTTTTTGGAGTTTTTTTAAGTGATATGTTTGGCAGTTTTATAGATTGGCTTACACATATTGTTGATGTGGGGTTAACTGCCTATGGTTTAAACCCCATTGTCCATTCTTTAATTATAGATGGTGTTTTTGCAGGTATTGGCAGTGTGCTTTCATTTTTGCCAACGATTCTTGTGTTGTTTTTCTTTTTATCTCTCCTAGAAGATTCAGGGTATATGGCCCGAGTAGCTTTTGTAATGGATGCATTATTAAGAAAAATGGGCCTTTCTGGTAGATCTATTGTTCCTATGCTTATAGGGTTTGGATGTTCGGTGCCTGCAATTTTAGCAACGCGCACCATATCTAGTCGAAGAGATAGAAAATTGACAATTTTTATAACGCCTTTTATGAGCTGTAGTGCTAAATTGCCTGTCTATTCGGTTTTTTCAATAGCATTTTTTCCAGGTCATGCAGCATTAGTTATGATTTTTTTATATGTTTTTGGTATTGTTGTTGCTGTTTTATCAGCTCTGTTATTAAAAAACACATTGTTTAGTGGAAAACCGATTCCCTTTGTAATGGAATTGCCTTCGTATCGTTTACCTACGATTAAAACAATGTACTTGCATATAAAGGAAAAAGCATTAGATTTTATAAAAAAAGCCTTTACGGTCATTTTTATTGCTACTATTTTTATTTGGTTTTTTCGTAATTTTGACATACGGCTAAATTATGTCTCTGATATTTCAAATAGTATGTTGGCATCAATTGGAACCTTTTTGTCTCCTATCTTTAAACCTCTTGGTTTTAGTGATTGGCGCTTGTCGACTGCGCTTATAACTGGATTAGCCGCAAAAGAAGTTGTAATAAGTACGCTTGCTGTTCTTTTTGGTGCATCGGGTGCAGCTCTTCCTGTTGTGTTAAGCACTGTTCTTACTCCAGTAGCTGCAATATCATTTTTGGTGTTTATTCTTTTATATATGCCCTGTGTTGCAGCCTTTGCTGTTATGCGCCAAGAAATAGGCATGCGAAATGCAATCTTAGCTGTTCTTTTTGAAACTGTAGTGGCTTGGCTTATGGCATTTCTTATTTCATTTCCAGCGGGGTTGTTTTTATAAAAACACTAAATTCTTCTTGCAGTCTGGTTGATATCTGTTATGCTGTATTATAGATTATAACGAGGATGAGAGGAGAATAAAATGAAACGAGTTTTTGCAACACTTTGTGTTTTGTTTGTTGCGTTTGGTTTTCTATACGCAAAAGATCCACTTGAAGGGTGTTGGAAGAGTATAGACGATGAGACTGGCGTGGTTACTGCTTATTGGAAAATATATCAAGTTGAAGGAGAGCTTCGGGGCGAAATAATGTCTATTCCCGAAAAACCTGCTGATACAGTTGCATCTGCAGTCGAATCTTCTTACAAGGGGCATCCTTGTGGTGATGATACGGATTTGTCTAAAGAGCCAGTTATAGGCACCCCATGGATTTGGGGTCTTAGCTCTACAAAAATCGGTGAATGGCGTAATGGTAGTATTGTAGATGCTGGTAACGGCTCAAGATATACGTGTGCAATTACGTTTCATGCTGCTGGCAGTAAAATTAGCAGGAAAAAACTCGCAGTTGTTGATACCCTTGAAATGCGTGGCTCAATAGGATTTATTGGTCGATCGCAGTATTGGGAACGTGCTGACGAATCAGAATTTAATGCGAATTAGATAAAAAGCGCTTTTTAAAATGTGCCCTTAAGGCAGATTAAGACGTTTATTTTAAGCGCTGTCTTTAATAGGGCTGTTATTCTATTTCTGGTAGCGCTTTTGCTGTAAAGAGCTGCTCAATAGGAATGTGATATATCATGTCTTTTCGTTCTACAATAACAGTTGTTTTTTGAGCAACTTCTTTATCAGCAAGGATTGTTTTTAGCAATGTCGCTGTAGGGTTTATTGCGTATGGATGTCCGACCAGTTTAAGCATGTCAAAATCTCCAATAGTGTCTCCGTATGCATAACAATCGTCCAAATTAAGATGCTCATGTTTTGCAATTTCTAATACGGCTTTGCGCTTGGACACAGAATCCCACATAGGAATAGTTTCACCTGTAAAACAATTGTTTTCATCTATACAATATTGTGTAGCTCTATAGTCATCAAAGTTATACTTTTTAGCCATTTTGCTGACAAGTGCTGCTGGTGAGCCACTTATTGCAATAACCATATCCCCGTTTTTTTGATGGGATTTAATTCTATCACGAGTAAAGGTGTATACTCTGTCGCCTTTTTGCTCTATTACTTTTTGAGCAATAAAATCTATATAAACTTTATTAATTCCCTTAATTGAGTTTACATAGACGGCAACCATTTTTTCTAAATAATCATCATATTCTCCGCGTCGAGTATCCCATTTCATAAAAGCTGGTTTTACATCATCGTACCAGTTTTTTGCGTCCGTTAATTCATGTGTTATTAGTTTTTTAAATAATTCTGTAATTAGACCTTCTCGGTAAATTGTTCCGTCTATATCAAAAAAAGCTGCTCTCATGTTTGTACCTCTTCTTTCTGTATTGTCTATTGTTTTTTATATATAGGCAAGTTTTAGAATCACATTTTATTATGATATTCTTGCTGAATTTATAATTAAAAGATATACTTGCACTATGTTAGAAACTATAATGCTTCGTTTTATCTCCTTAATACCACATGGTGGATTAGGGCTGTTTATTCTTCTTGCTATTATTGCTGGTTCTTTAGTGGTTCTTTCGAAAGGTGCAGATATTCTTGTTGATGAGGCAGTTCTCCTTTCTGTGCGCTGGGGTGTGCCAAAAATGATTATTGGGGCAACAATTGTTAGCCTTGGAACAACACTGCCAGAAGTAACGGTGTCTGTAATGAGTGCTTTAAAAGGTGCGCCTGGTTTGGCAATGGGTAATGCAGTCGGCTCAATTATTTGTGATACAGGGCTTATACTAGGAATTGCGGCTCTTATAAGGCCATTGCCATTTAAAAAAGAAGAAATAAACACACAAAGCTGGATTCAACTTGGTTCGGCTGTCTTATTAGTAACTATAAGTTTTGTTTTTGGGCATGGCTTAAAAGCTTTTAATGATGGAGGGCGTGTTCCTCAAAGTATGGGTTGGTTTTTGCTTTTGCTATTAGGTATCTATCTTATACGTACAATTCACCATGCTCAGACAAAAAAAGAAAGCAGTACAGATTTGAATGAAGGTTTTTGTTGTCAGAGCGATGGCAAAGCGGAAAACCAGCCAATTATTCTAATTATACTTAAGTTGATAATAGGTGTTGGTTTAGTAATTGTATCTTCTAAGGTTCTTATTCCGTCTGTTCAAGAAACAGCCGTGAGGTTTCATATTCCAGAAAATATTATTGCAGCAACATTAGTTGCATTTGGAACATCGCTTCCAGAGCTTACAACTGCAATTACTGCAACAAGAAAAGGTCATGGTGATTTAGCAATTGGTAATGTCATGGGTGCTGATGTATTAAATGTGCTTTTTGTAGTAGGTGCAGCAGCAGCAGTTACTCCTCAAGGACTTGAGGTACAAGTTTCGTTTTTTAGATTGTTGTTTCCTGCTATGCTTTTTATATTATGTGTCTTTAAGGGTTCTGTGCTTTTTTCTAAAGATACTCTAAAAAGACCGGTAGGCTTTGTGTTAGTAAGTGCATATGTTTTTGTAACAGTACTTAGTTATCTCACAGGTGCGTAATGTTATTTACGGCGCATTTTTAGGAGTGTAGGATCCCCTACAATTGTTGCATCGTCAAGTTTTGTAGGTGGTCTAGCTTTGGGTGGGCGATTGTTTGTTGTGGAACTCTTCTTTTTAGTACTGCGTCTTTTTTTTGCGGGGATTGCTGCAAATCCAAATATTGAACCTATTATTCCTCCAATAACATGAGCCCAATTTGCCACATTGTCAGCATTTGTACTCGCTATGATTTCTCGGCCGACATATAGTAGTAAAATAAGTATAAAGGTTAGAGGAATAGAGCTTTTATCAAAGGTATTAAAGCTTGCTAGTAAAATCATCATAAAAGCTATGCCACTTGCCCCCATTAATGCTGCAGGTATAAAAACAGCATTAATGGTTCCTGTGACAAAAGCTGTTGTAAACATCATAAGAGAAAGCAGGGCTGATCCGTAACGGTCTTCAAGAAGAGGTCCTAACAAAAGGATAAAAGAAAGGTTGCTTAAAAGATGAGCCCAGTTTTCATGTCCAAAAACATGAATTAGAAGTCTTAAGTAGTCTATTCCGTTATGAGGGTCAAAAGCAAAAGCACTTCCTTGTGCTCCTGGAGCGCAAAAAAAAGCACCAATAAGATGGTTACTGAGCAAATTGTCTATTAATAAAATTCCCATACACACCATAGAAAAAGTTAATGTTACAGGAGCGTTGTAGCTTAGCCTTATTTTGTTTTTTTTGGTTCTCTTTTTTTTAGCCATATTATAAATCTGTTTTTAGCTCTATTTCGATGGGGCAATGGTCGCTCCCCATAAAATCTGCATGGATGTTAGAAGAAACAACCTCAGGCATAAAATCTTTGTTTACACATTGGTAATCAATGCGCCATCCAATATTTCTTTCTCGTGCTTTAAATCTATAACTCCACCATGTGTATTGATTTGGTTTTTTACAAAATGCACGAAATGTATCTATATACCCTAAATTCAAAAATTTTGTCATCGCTTCTCGTTCTTCTGGTAAATAGCCTGGGTTTTTTTCGTTTGTTGTAGGGTTTGCCAAATCGATGGGTTTGTGAGCTATATTATAATCGCCACATAAAACAATGTTTTTGCCTTGTGCTACTAAACCATTGCAGAAGTCATTTATTGCATTGCAAAAATCTATTTTATAGGCGAGCCTTTTTCCCTCTGCTTGGCTATTTGGAAAATATGCAGATATAACCACTGTTGTTCCGTAGGTTGCTGCGATAACTCTCCCTTCATCATCAAATTCACTAACGTTTAATAGAGATATATTATCTGGTTCTTTTTTAGAATAAATAGCCGTTCCTGAATATCCTGGGCGTTTGGCTGAAGCCCAGTATGCATAATAACGAGGTATCTCAGTATCTTTTTCGGCGCCAGGTTCACGTAGCATGTCGGATAATTGGTCGGGCTTTGCCTTTGTCTCTTGTAAGCACAATATGTCAGCATTTTTTTTTAATAAGAGCTGAATTTTTCCCTTGCGTTCAACTGCTCTAATACCGTTTACATTCCATGAAATTATCTTAGTCATAAAAAAAGTATAGCAGGTTTAATAGCTTTTGTATATTTGATATTCGTAAAAGCGCCTAAGATAATAAAACATAGAAAATGCTGTGTTTTGGGGATTGATACTTTATTTTGAAAAAAGTAGTCTGACACTGAGGGGTTGTATGAGTAAAGACTGTATAAAGGTAAAAAAAGCGCTTAACAGGCGACTTTCTAAACCTGAATTTGAAGTAATAGAAAACAAAGGGACAGAACCCCCTTTTTCAGGTAGTCTTCTGCACGAAAGTAAAGCTGGTTTTTTTGTCTGTGCTCGTTGCTATGCACGGCTATATAAAAGCGTATCAAAGTTTGATTCAGGCTGTGGTTGGCCAGCTTTTGACAAAGAAGTGCCTAAGGCTGTTACAAAACAAACTGATAAAGATGGTCGACGGGTAGAAATCCTTTGTTCAGCCTGCAATGCTCATTTAGGTCATGTGTTTGAAGGCGAGGGCTTTACGCCACAAAACACGAGGCATTGTGTAAATTCGCTTTCAATGAAATTTGTTCCATTAATTGGCGAAACAGGCAGAGCTGTGTTTGCAGGTGGTTGTTTTTGGGGAGTTGAGTGTTTAATTAAAAAAATGTCTGGTGTAGTAAAAACAACAGTTGGTTACACAGGTGGGCATACACATTTTCCAACATATCAGGATGTCTTATCCCAAAAAACAGGACACTATGAAGCAGTCGAAGTCTTTTATGATACAACTAAAACAAGCTTTGAGGCACTTGTTACTTGCTTTTTTGAAATACATGATCCTACGCAAGTGGGTGGCCAAGGACCAGATAGAGGGGAGCAATATTTATCTATTGTTTTTTATGAAAACAACAGCCAAAAGGAAAGTGCTAAAAAATGTATGCAAATTCTTAAATCTAATGGGTACGACCTAGCAACAAAATTACTCCCTGCAGGTTCTTTTTGGCCCGCAGAAGAATACCATCAAAAATACTATGAAAAAAATGGGCAAAGACCATATTGTCATAGACGCATTTCTCGTTTCTAAATGTGTAACGCGATAAAAATCAAAAAAATAATACAGTTTGGGTTTTTAGTTTGCCGACAAAGAGACTTGAACTCTTACACGCTTGCGCGCAACAGATTTTGAGTCTGTCGTGTCTACCATTCCA
>DASRMY010000152.1:0-3194 GCA_035647695.1 Treponemataceae bacterium
GGGTAAAAATCTTTGAAAAGTGTTTTTTTTTCTTGTTCTAAAAACTGTTTATAGACAAGTTCCTTTTCACCATAATTACCTTTTTTAAATTTTTCTGCTAATGTGAGCAAAGATATATATTCGTCAGTTTTTGGGACAGGAAAATCTATGTACGTGGTTTTAATTATTTTATTCGCTAAGTTTTCTTGTGTAAAATCTTGGTAAAGTCTATATCCTGATAGAGTCCAATTATCACCAGTACACAGGAGATAACCAGACGTTGAAAGCATGCAATATGTTGCAGTCGATGGTATATGTAGTATTTTTTCCCAAAGTTTTTTCCCATTTTTTTCACTATAAGATATTGTTTTAGAACCAGAAAAAAAATCATACCTGCCATTGTTATAAGAACATACGTTTTTATCATTTTTTTTAAAACCAGTAAAATAGTTTTCCCAAATCTTTGTGTGCGTGTCAAGTTGATAAGAGCAAATGTATGCTGTGTATTGTGTTGAAAACAGAATACAAAAAGTATTTTTACCAACTACGATTTTTGTAGGTATAAAACCTTGAGGAGCTAAATCTTCTACAGTTAATGTCCATTTGGAAATAGCTTGTTTGTCGTGCACTGCTAAGCAGCCAATGGTCCCATTTGAGAAAATACATAAGACACCTTCTTCAGATTCTGCAGCATTGGTTATTTGGCCTGAAAATATAATTTCTTCTAGGATTGTGCCATATGGGGATATTCGTTTTGCACAAGAATAATTATTAATTGTTTGTTTTTCTATGCGTAAAAGACTACCATCATTTAGCTCTAAGAGGGGGAAGTGCGGATGTACTGGCGCTAATGTAATGTGCCATTTACATATACCTTGAAGTCCATAACAACTAAGACTATTTTTCGCTGCTACAAATACACGCCCGTCTCGTCCTGACAAAGGATTAGTACAAGCTTGCTCAGGTAATGTTTTCTCCCATAAAAAAACACCATTAGGATTATATAATGATAGTTTTTGTTGGTTATCAGATATTATATATATATAATCTTTGTTATTCACAGAATATGCAGAAGGGGTGTCTTGTATAGTTTTTTGCCATATAACCTTCCCACTATCTGTAAAAGCACTTAGTATTTTACCCTCTGTTATTGACACAAAACCCCAGGGCGTTTTATGTGGTGGAGCTATTACATTACCAGCAAGAACAGTTTGCCAGTCAGGAGTAGAAAAGGCCTTCGATGTGTTTTTAGAGTATGCGATGCTTCCTAATAAAAAAAACACAGCTACTATACAGATTTTATTTTTTTTCATTTTCTAACCATGCAAGTGATTCTATATGACTTGTTTGTGGATAAAAATCAAGCATCATAAGTCGTTTTATGCTATATCCATTTTGGCACATTTTTTTTAAATCTCTTGCAAATGTTACAGGATCACATGATAGATATCGTACTTGTTTTATATTGTTTTGGCAAAACCAGTTTAATACTGATTTTTCTATACCGCTTCGGGGAGGATCAACTAGTACTGCATCAAAAACGTTTGTAGCTACTGTTTTTACCCATTTGTCACCTGACAATGGGTATGTTTGTACTTTTTTCCCAAGGGTGGTTAGATGTTTAAGGTTCGTTTTTGCAAAAGAAAGTGCTTTTTTATTATGTTCTACTAAAGTTATAGTTTTAAATGTTTGACCAGCAAAAGCAGATAGCGTCCCAACACCAGCATACATATCAAGAAGATGATTTCCTTCTAAACCTTCTATTAAATACGGGAGTGTTTTTTCGAGTAATTCTAAATTAGATTGAAAAAAACCACGTACATCAAAGCTAATAGGTTGTACAATATTATTATGATCTTTTATGTCTACTGTGCAAAGAGTGTCAGTCTTCGTTGAAAATATTTTTTGTGTACCGTGTACTCTCCTGTCACCAAACACATAGTTTTTTCCTATAGTAATTTTGTTTTTGCTAGCTAAATATGTACGAATTTCTGGAACCGCAATAGGACAATCTAGTAAAGGAACAACCTCCGAACTCCCTCTTTTTTTTAGACCTCCATTAAAAAACTGGAACCTGCTTCTATATCCTAAGGATTTTCCATCTATTATTTCTATTATTTCTATTTTTGGAATTGCAGTTTTTGAATTATAAAAAGCTCGGTCACATGCATCTTGCATAATACTTTGTCTTAAAACTTTTTGGTAGTCATCACTCGCAAATTGTAAATTACAACCGCCACAAACCCCATAAAGTGGGCACGGTGGAATAATACGATGCTTTGAGGGTTTTACTATATGTACAACTCGTGCTTTGTCATAATCTTTTTTTTGAGTTATTATTTTTATTTCTACTGTTTCTCCTGGAAGCGCACCTGAAACAAAGACAGTTTTACCGTCAATTTTTCCGATACAATCTCCGCCAAAAACAATTTTATCTGTTATAATGGTGTTCATGGTTATAATGAGTATATCAAAAAACCTATACAAAGCAAACTATCAAATTGTAAAACTAAGGAGACGTCTATGACTAAAAAAACTGTTTTTGAAGTAATGAACGATGATACAAAAGTTGCACTTCATATGTGGATTCCCAAAGGTCCGGTACATACCGTAGTTCAAATAAGTCATGGAATGGCAGAACACGCACTAAGATATGATCGTCTTGCAGAATTTTTAGTAAAACATGGTATTGCTGTTTACGCACACGATCATAGAGGTCATGGACAAACAGCTAAAAACAAAGATGCGCTCGGTTTTATAGCAGCAAAAAACGGATTTACTCGTGTGGTCGAAGACGTATACACGTTACTATTAAAAACAAAAAAAGACTTTCCCAATGCAAAAATTGTTTTATTTGGACATTCTTTTGGTTCGTTTGTTGCGCAATCTTTTATTGAATGTTATGGGCTAGAAATAGATGCTTGTATTTTATGTGGTACAGCAGGACCAAATCCCTTGTTGGCGTATGCTGGAAAATGTCTATCTGGTATTATTTCAGCAATTAAAGGGCCACGGTATCGTTCAAAGTTTTTAGATTTTGTATCTTTTGGTAGCTATAATAATAAAATTCCACATAAACAAACAAAATTTGACTGGTTGTCGCGAGATAATAACGAAGTAGAAAAATATATTAATTCTGATTATTGTGGTTTTCTTTGTTCAGCATCTTTTTTTAATGATATTTCTACTGGTCTTGCACGTATTCATAATAAAAA
>DASRMY010000153.1:0-3787 GCA_035647695.1 Treponemataceae bacterium
GCTGAATACTACTCTTAATTTTGAAAAGCGACCAGTAAAAGGCATCTTTTGGCTTAAAACCATGGAATTTCTTTGTAATCGTTTTGATAATCCTCAAAATGATTATCTTACTTTTCATGTAGCTGGTTCAAAAGGAAAGGGTTCTGTTTCATGTTTTATCTCTAGTATTTTGGATGCAGCTGGTAAAAAATGTGGCTTGTTTACATCTCCCCATGTTAGTGACTTGCGTGAACGAGTGGGCCGTTCAGATGGTTTTTTCTCTAATGAAATATATAATACTGTAATCAAAAATATAGTACCAAGTATAGATTCGATTATTCCAGATACACTTCCTGGCAAACGTGATCCTACATGGTTTGAATTGCTTACATTGTTTTCCTTTATGTGTTTTAAACAAGCTCAGGTAGATTGTGCTGTTTTTGAAACTGGTATGGGAGGTCGTTTAGATTCAACAAATATAATACTACCAGAATGTTGTTGCCTCACACCAATAGAGTTGGAACATTGTGATTTTTTAGGCAACACACTTGAAAAAATAGCGGCTGAAAAAGCAGGAATTATAAAACAAGACACGCCTGTTTTTTCTGCTATTCAGACAGAAGGCGTTAAGTCAGTTTTTAAAACAATTGCTGCTAAAAAAAATGCACCGCTTTACTTTGTTGATGAAATTGTTGATTTTATTAAAATAGATAATCCTACCTATTCTTTTAAAAAAAGATTTTCTATGAGGGCAACATTGGGGTGCTCCAAGTATTTTTCACGTCCATTAAATATTACATTGCAAATGCCTGGTGAATTTCAAGTATGGAATGCGGCTCTTGCTGCAATTACTGTAAAAAGCCGTTTTCCAAAAATTACAGAAAAGCAAATTGAAAAAGGCATTGCACTCGCAAAGTTGCCAGGTCGTTTTGAGGTGTGTCGTTATAACATTTCTGAGCATAATCTTGCAGTTGTGTTTGATGGGGCGCATACTGTTGCGAGCATACAATTAACCTTAGAAAACTTTTATACTTATTTTGGGCAGGGAGGAGAGCTTCTTTTTGCTTGTGCAGCAGATAAAAAAATTGATAAAATGGCAGAGGCAATTTGCTCAAGCAATTGTCAGTTTAACTCTATAACACTTACACGCCCTGGAGAAAATAAAAACTCAAATTACGATAGTATGGTAGTATCTTTTTCTAAAGCTAATACGGCTAAAAAAGGACATGCTATTATTACTCTGAGCGCCAATCAAAATTTTGAGCAAGCAATTACCAATGCAATTAATTCTGCCGCTTTTAGCGAAAAGCCCTTATTGGTTTGTGGTTCTTTTTATCTTATTTTTGAGGTGAAAAAAATTCTTCAGAAAATGATAAGTTCGGTAGCATAATTTTTATTAGTTTGTTTTCATTTTCTGTGTTTGGGAGGGGGTAAAATTGCAGTCCATTTGCAAAAAATTGCATAGGAATGTGTTGATCGCTTTTTATGCCATATAGTCTGTCGCCAATTATTGGTAACCCTGTCCAAGAAAGATGGGCGCGTACTTGATGCCTAAATCCCTCATCTATTTTGCAATCGACTCTTACTATCTTAAAGCTGCCTGTGTTGGCTTTAACAGGGGTTATATGTAAAACTTCTGTTGTATATGTTTTATTTCCAGCTTTTTTTTGAGCAGCTCGACCATCATATTTGTTAACTGGAGATACCATGCGACGCCCAGGACCAAAGGGTCTAAAACGGCTTTTAAGAACAAATGGCGCAGTAAGGTGTTGGCTTGTATCGTAACAAAAAGCAGCATATGTTTTTATAAACCGTCCAGCTTTTTGTTCTTTTTGAAAATAATCGAAAGCTTTTTGATTTTTGGCTACTAAAAGTAACCCGCGTGTATTTGTATCAATTCGGTGAATAAGACCATACTCAACTTTTTTTTTACCGCTTACACATAAAACTTCGGGGTATGTTTCACATATTTGTGTTACCGCGGTATTTTTGGTATCTTTTTTGTTTAATGGTGCCGAAGGTAATCCTGCTGGTTTTTCAAAAACAGCAAAATCAGTAGTGTCATACATTAATGAAATGTGCATTTTTCATACGTTTTATGCAATGTGTGCAATACCTTTTTAAATCGAATTGGAATAGGAGCGTTAAAAGTTTGAAATGAACTTTCTGGTGTTAGTTGTATGCCAAGAGTCCTTGCGTGAAGCATAAGTGTAGCTGTGCCAAACAACCCATCTTTAGTACCATATATTTTGTCACCCAAAATTGGGCATGCGATGTGCTTCATATGCACTCTAATTTGATGTGTACGGCCAGTTTTCAGTCTTACACGCATAAGAGCATAGGGGCCATATATTGCAATACAACGATATAGCGAATGTGCAAACTTTCCCTTTTTTGGATCTTTCTCCGTGATAAACCTTTTACGATTTCGCCTATCGCGAATTATTTGTGTTTTAATTACACCTTGTTTTTCTGGTGGATGCCCACAAACAATACACACATATTCTTTTTGCACTCTGCGTTCCTTAAATCTTTCTTGTAGCCACACTTCTTGGTCTCTATTACGTGCTGTTATTATGCATCCTGAGGTGTCTTTATCAAGCCGATGAACAATGCCTGGACGTAAGTTATGATTTTGAGGGGAGGTATCAGAATTGTGTTTTATTGTGCTTTTTCCCCAGTGGTATAAAAGCGCGTTTACTAAGGTTCCGTCCCAATTACCTGCAGCTGGATGAACAACCATACCTTGTTTTTTGTTAATAATACTTACCGTTTCGTTTTCGTAAATAATATCTAAAGGAATGTTTTCTGGTTCAATATATGTAGGAATAGGATCTTGCCAAGAAAGACTAACTTTTTCACCGCCTTTTAATTGTACCGAAAGTTTTGCTTTTTTTCCATTTACAGTTATTGATTGAATACCTGTTTTTAGCCGTGAGCGGGATATACCCTGAACTAATGCTGCGTATGAGTCTAAACGAATGGGTAATTGTATTTTTTCAGTGTCAGCGGGTACTATAAAATCTGTTTTATTCAATTATGATTTCTCCTGAATGTTCAAAATCATTATCTGTAATTATTAGTATATTGCTTTGAATAGCATCCTTTTCTTGCACCTGTTTGTCAATTTTTTTTTGTTTTATAGTACAAATAATATAATCAGTTATTCCAAGGACAAGGCTAACAACAGCAGCAGATACTAGAATTGTTTTTTGTTCATCGCTATTTAAATTTGCCTCAGAGGAAGAACCAGGAAAGGGATTAGGAAAATAATTTTTATTAAAATCATTTTTTATAAATCTATAGATTGAATAGCTAAAGGTGGACGTTAAGGTTGTAAAGGGGAGAGAACCTAAAGTTATTATTTCGGCTCTCCTAAGGTCTTGTGCCCAATCTGGAATAGTATCTTTTGTATAGGGTTCAAAAGAAAGTACAAAATCTTCTTCGTTATCATTTGTTGTTTGTGGTGTTGCATAAACAACGTTTCGTGTTAGTACTAAAAAAACAAAAAAGAGCGCAAGTGTAAAAATGTTTTTTTTTCTAAAGTATTTCACAAAGCAACCTCTAATTTAAATAATCGCGTTCACCAAAAATAGCAGTCCCAATACGAACTAAAGTTGATCCTTCTTCTATAGCAATTTTATAATCATTGCTCATTCCCATACTTAATTCGGACAAATCTAAGGTTGGAAACTCTGCTTGTAATTCTAATGCTATTGCGTTAAGTTTTCTAAATGATGCTCTAATCTCTTCTCTGTCATCTGTATAAGGAGCCATGGTCATAAAACCTTTAGGAATAACATATTTC
>DASRMY010000154.1:0-10687 GCA_035647695.1 Treponemataceae bacterium
GGCCCATATGAGGAACTTACAAACTTAGATTTTGCTTTAAATGAAAAAACCCTGACATTTAAAGCAAAAATTGATAACAAGTACTTTATAATTTCTGCAAATAAAAGATACGGACCATATGACGCTGTTTCAAATATGCAAATTTCATCTAACAAAGCGGTTTTAGCATACACAGCAAAAATAGAAGATGCATGGTATGTGATTTCAAATGAAAAGCGAATTGGTCCCTATGAGAACCTTGGCTATATAACCTTTGTTCCTGAAACAACACAGATAATGTACGCTGCTAAAATACATGATGGCTGGCATATTATAAGTGATGACATTAAAATCGGCCCTTTTGACAACATAGGCTCCTTGCATTTTTCACCTAAAGATAAAAGCTTGATATATACTGCTGAGGTTTTTGATATATGGAACGTTTTTACAAATGAAGAATCATTTGGTCCGTATTGCAGCGTTGGTAATATTCATTTTTCACCCGACACAAATTTGTTAGTATACAAGGCGGAGTCTTATAACTCGTGGTATATAATGTCTGGTAAAAAAAGAATAGGGCCTTTTGCAAGCATTGGTAACTTTAAATTTTCTGCCGATGGAACAATTTTAGCCTATGCTGCAAACATTGATGGTGATGAGTGGGCTTTTGTAACAAATAACGAGGTAGCAGGCCCTTACGAATATGTTAAAGACCTTACTTTTTCTCCAGACACAAAAACCCTAGCATATACTGCTAAAAAACATAATAAATGGCAACTAATAGCTTGGAGAAAAAAAACAGCTGTTTATGACTATATCTCTCATTTACAATTTACTACTGATGGAACAGGCTTAGCGTTTTGGGCAGAATTAGATAAAGAACAATTATCTAAAATTCTTATTAATGGCAAAGAGTATATTGGTTCTATAACAAATGATATTGTTACATATATAGACAATGGAAGTATTTATACAAAATAAAACGCCTTATAGCCGAAGGCTAAAAAAGTATATAAAACTACTTTGTTGTAATTCCCTCAACAGCGAGTCGTATAGAATCTTTGCTTTCATCGATATCTTCTTTGTCCAAAATTGCTAACCGAAAAATTGCTGATTCTATAAGCGCGTAAAACATATCATTGGCAGCTTTTACGTCTATTCGCTCTAATGTACCCTTGTTAATTCCAGCAATAATAATTTTACTTAACAGATGCCGCAAGCGAATAATTCGCCGGCGAACTCTTTGTCCTGGATTTAGATTTTGCTTTTGTAATTGTAATAGATATAAAAGCACAACACTAAACAAACGCCTATTTTCAACACATTTATCTATAATAGTATTAAGCACAGTGATAAGTTTTACAGGCTCTGACAAAGAATTGTTTCTTATAACCGCAAACAACTCGTCTTCAAGTGTTTGGGTAAGTTGTTTTATACTCCATAAAAAAATTTCCCGCTTGTTTTTAAAGTAGATATACAATGTTGTTCGAGTAATACCACAACGATCAGCTATTTTTTGAAAGGTGGCGTCCTCATACCCTTCTTCAACAAAAATATCGAGTGCATTTTCAAGAATTTCACGCTTGCGTTTATCATGTTCTACCACAATTGCCATCTATTTTCCTTTTTTATTTGTTTTTACTTAGTATACATATAAAAACAGGTATCCAGACTGCCTGCTTTTAACGAACGCTTTTTTGTAGCTTTTTTACCAATAAGTTCCTCAAGTTTTTTATGACTTGTAATAAAGCCCATTTCCCAATCTGGAAAATCTACAAATAACGAAGCCATGTTTTTATACAAATTTTCTGCTTGCTCAGCATCTCCAAGACGCTCACCATATGGTGGATTCGCAATTATTATACCTTCAGAATATGGCGCATGCAAATCTGTAAAATCGGAAACTTCGAAATCTGGTCGTTGAATACGCGAATCATCACCAATTAATTGCAATGCTCGCCCCGCAGTCACACACGCCCGCTCAGCATTAGCACGAGCAATCTCAACTGCTTGTGGATCTATATCAGTTCCAGTAATACGGGCGAGGGCTTTAGGTTTTATTTTTTCTGCCTCGTGTCTTTTTATTTCTTCTGCTTTTTCGGCATTATAAATCGGCAGGGTTTCAAGTGCAAATCGGCGACCAAACCCTGGTGCAATATCATACGCATAGAGAACTGCTTCAGCAGCAATAGTACCAGAACCACAAAAGGGGTCGTGCAACGGAGTTTTTCGTCGCCATGTCATGAGCTGTAAAAGTATTGCAGCCATAGTTTCTCTTATGGGTGCAGCACCACCTTCTTTTCTGTATCCGCGTTTATTTAATGGAGTTCCAGATAAATCTAACAATACTTGAACATCATCGTTTTCAATATAGACACGGATTGTAGCTACGGCTCCGCTTTCTGGTAAAACTTCCATACGCCATATTGCGCCTAATTTTTTATATATTGCTTTATGTACCATACCCTGAACAGAGTGTTCTGAGCTTAATTTGCTTCGGTGGGTTCGTACTTTGTCAACTATAACGCGTACATCTTTGTTAAAATAATCTTGCCAGTTAATTGTTTGTATTGCATCAAATAAAACGTCAAAGTCATCTGCTTTAAATTGAGCTACTTGTAAATAGACACGATCGGCCGTTCGCAAACATAAATTTGAGCGAAACATTCCATTTTTATCACAGGTATAAACAACTCTGCCAGGAGCATTGCTTATAGGCTTATAACCAAGCTTTTTTATCTCATTTGCGAGTACTTTTTCAGCACCGAGCGCACATAGCGCTACTAATGTTACCATGCTATATAAGATAACATTATTTCACTAAATGTTCAATTGTCACCTATACTAATGCACAGGCTCTGAAATCAGAAAGCGTTTTAAACCCCTTCCCCTTCATATACGCAGATAGACCTTCGATAATAGCAATCATGCAATTAGGTTGCGCAAATGTGGCTGTCCCGACTTGAACAGCAGTTGCACCAGCCATGATAAACTCAACCGCATCTTGCCATGTTCTAATTCCACCAAGCCCTATAACTGGTATGCGCTCATGTTTTGGCAGTTTTTGCATTGATACACACACATCATACACCATTCGCAAGGCGAGGGGGCGTATTGCAGGACCAGCTAAACCAGCTTTAATATTATCAAAAACTGGGGTGCCTTTTTCTATATCTATTGCCATTGCCTGAAAAGTATTTACAAGGCTTATAGCATTTGCCCCAGCTTCCCTAACAGCATGTGCAATCTGAACAATGTCTGGCGCATTGGGAGATAGTTTTACCATAAGCGGTAATGAGGTTGCTTTTTTTACTGCTGAGGTAACCTCTGAGGCTGCTTTTGAATCAAGCCCAAAAGCCATTCCACCAGCTTTTACGTTTGGACATGAAATGTTTAATTCAATAATAGCAGCAGGCAATAAATGCATATTTTGTTGTGCCGCAATCTTTTGTATTGCCGTATCTAATAGTTCTGCTCCTCGAACATAACTGTCTACAGATGAGCCAGAAAGGTTAATTATTATAGCAGGCTTAAGAGATTGCATATCTACTAATTCATGCTTAATAAAATGTTCTATTCCTGGATTTTCTAAGCCAATTGAATTAATGAGCCCTGATGGAGTTTCATGTAAACGCACCCCTGCATTTCCGCTTCGAGGTTCTAGGGTAAGTCCCTTTGAACAAATACCGCCCAGTTTGTTTACATCAAAAACATCAGCATATTCAGCACCATAACCAAATGTTCCTGAAGCTGCTATAATAGGATTTTCTAAACGCACCCCTCCAATACTTGTTGATAAATCTGGATCTGCATCTTTTTGACAATATTTTGGACTTACTTTATCACATTCTTTTAGTAAATTTTGTTTTGCTAATTCAATTGCTCGAGCATTTTTTTTTGGGGCATCAAGAGGAAACTCTAAAATAGAGCCGTCAAAAATTGGTCCTTCTTTACAGCAGCGTTTGTTTCCCGTTTTTGTTGCTATCGAACACCCTAAACAAGCACCTACACCACAGGCCATGCGTCGCTCTAGAGAAAGATAGCATTGAACACCCAGTTGGCCGCATACCGTATGTACGTAGGCTAACATTGGCTCTGGTCCGCACGCGTAAATTTCTGTATAGCCGTATTCTTTTATACATTGCTCATTAAAAACAGCCGGCAACATACCTTTTGCTCCCTCACTACCGTCATCAGTTGTAACAAAAAGGTTTTTGGCATTTACATAATCTAGACCATAGCTTGCTGTTTTAAAACAAGCATAAAAGTCATAGCTTTTTGGTTTTAATGTCGAGGCAAAACCCGCAACAGGTGCAACGCCTATACCACCACCAATAATTGCTATACGTGAAGTATTAGGCATAGAAAAAGCATTTCCAATGGGGCCTAATACCTCGAGCACATCGTCTTTTTTAAGCAAACAAAGCTCTGTCGTCCCTTCCCCTTTTTTTAGTATTAAAAACTCAACCTGTACTTTATCTCTCTTAGATGTGTTTTTAATATGGTACACTGAAATTGGGCGAGACAATAAAACTCCGCTTTTTTGCGCTTTGAGCAAATAAAACTGACCGGACTCAGGTACCTTTGAAGAATGTACCTCTACAACTAGATGAAAAATATCATCTTTTATTTGGTTACATAGAAGCGTTTTAGCTATTGTATAGGTAGAATAATCATGCTTACTCAAAATACACTCCTGTTTATATCTAAGAAAAAAGAGCGGCTTTGGCTTGTAATAAATCATCTCGTGATTGTTGAGCTTTTTTTGCCGCCGCATCTACAATATCAGACATTGTAAGCTCTCCTGTTTCCCGTTTAGCTGTTAAATCAGCATCTTGTTTCCAGGCACATAAAATTCCCCTGCTTGAATTTACTGTCCCTCCAGCTTTATCTAAAAGAGAGGCGGCAAGTCGAGCTGCACCTCCTTGAACACCATAACCTGGAATAAGAAAAAACATATGTGGGTACTTATCACGTAATTGGCGAGCGTCGCCCTCTTCGGTACAGCCAACTACTGCGCCTATAGGACCACAAATATAATCATTTAAACAATCCTCATTTTGCCCATCTTCTATTGTAGCAAAAGATTTGTTTATTCGAGCTATTTCATCGCCAACACGGTCAAGCACAAAGCCTCCATCTTTTAGACTAAGCCGTTCTAGATCCTCCACCCCTGGGTTCGACGTTCGTAACAAGACAAAGGCACCTTTGCCCGCAGTTTTGCAAAATTCTACAAACGGATTAAGGGTTTCAAAGCCCATGTAAGGATTTAGGGTCACTATATCTGTTTCAAAATCGCCTAGAAAATGTGCCCGTGCATAGGCAGTGGCGGTTGCTGCAATATCACCTCTTTTAATGTCTGATATAATTGGTATATCTGCCTTTTTTAGTGCCTCAAGGGTTTGTACGTACACATGCATACCCTCTAGCCCCATTGCTTCATAATAGGCAATTTGCACTTTGAAACAAGCTGAAAAAGGTGCACATGCTTTTATTAACTCCAGATTATAAGTAAGGACGGCTTCTGACGGTGTCTTAAAGCTCTTAAGAACCTCTGGCGGTACATACGAAGGATCTGTATCTAGACCACAACAAAGAGGCCCCTTTACAGCACACGCATCTTGCAATCGTCTCATTTGATATGTAGTAATTGTTTTACTCATATAATAACTATACCATAAATCAATATGCATGATATACTATTCATATGCGAAACAAACAATTTTTATTGCTAGTAGCTATTGTCTTTACGACACTTTTTATAACAAGCTGTGCTAGTTCTCAAGTTAAAGGAAACACTCCCATAGAACGAGCTATTTCTGTTACTCGTCTTATTATAAACGGTAAAACAAAGGATTCGTACATTGAAATTTATCTTAATGAAATTGCACAAGTAAATTCATTAATAAATCTTAGTATAGAACAAGCACGTCGAAATCCAGGATCGTACTTACAAATTGCAGATGAGGTTGATTCATGGATTGCATTAAATAACAACCTAAAGGTTTTGGTCGATAGGTATCCTCATGGTCTTGATGGTAAAAAGCTTCATGCACATTTTTCTTATACTGACTATAATGCTCTAAGGATACATGCAAAAAACTATGCTTCTGACGTATACTTTGAAAAAGCACTGGCATTATATAATAATGAAACTATAACACCAATTGCTCGAAAACCAGCTATATCTTATTTTGAAAAGGCAGCTGAATATTCGGATAAACATTATGAAACGATTAAACCTTTAATAGCAGATTTATGCTATAGTATCGCTTTAGAACAAAGCACATCTGATGACATTTCTACACTAAAAGATGCTCACGCATTGTTTACTCAAGCAGACAGCTGGCTTCCAGGCTATAAAGACACTCTACACCACATTAACAAACTTAATACAAAATTAGCACGGGCGTATATTTCAAGGGGTGATATGTTTTATTCCCAAAAAAACTACACCGCGTTTCGATCAGCACTTGATAATTACACAATTGCAGAAAACTATGTTGGAGGATCTGCAAGTAAAAAAATTGAGGTAACAAAAAAAGCCCTAACGCTTAAAGTCGCTTATTATTTTTCTGGAGATGATTATGTGTACCCAGATGCAACACATATAATTAACTTGCTACAAAAAAAACTTGATGAAAACCCACGTGGACCTGCTTATTTAGAAATGGATTTTGTGCATGAGCTAAACATGCAATTTGCGAATTATCATGGGTATGATTTAGTTGTTTTACCGTGCAATAATTATGGCAAAGTACTGGAAATCATAGGAGAACCATACTCGTCAGAAAAAATCGTAACAAATACCATTGAAAACACTGTTTACTCTGGTTCTGTAGTTTCAAAAAAACAAACCGTCAGCGTATACAAACTAGCACATTATACGTTATATGATATGAGAAATAATGGGCGTAGACCTGTTAAAACATGGAAATGGAAACAAAACGAACAAATAAAAACATTTGAATATCACCAGTTCTTTGGTGCTCCACAAGCAAAGCCTGCCGATTTTGACCCAGGCACTATGTATAGCGAAGGACAATACGCCCTGTATTTTCCTGAGCTTGTGTATAACAAAGCTTCATATCAGCTTTTTACTGCAAATTTTAGCAGGCTTGGAGAATATGCACAAGATTTTGCAGTTTTTTTAGGAACTATTTCATATAGATAGACGTACGTTGTCGCCCAGTAATTTTATAAAAGTTCTGGGCGGTATTCGAAATGAATTGTATCCCAGAGTACCCAATTACCACCCCATATAAAACCTTCGCTTTCAAAGGCCTTTACAACATCAGCAGGAGGCATCCATCTATTACCAAGCGCTAATAGCATCCAGTTTTCATCCCAATCAGCACGCCATCGCCAATAGATGTTTTTTGATTCCCAGTTTTTAGGTAAAACATCTATAGCTATACCTCTACTATGTTGGCTACGATTAGAAGTATCTGATACTTCTCGCCAATTATATCCCTGTACTTGTTCTAATTGGCTAAGAAAAAACTGAACAGTACCATATTCGTTTTGCATTCCTTTTTTTACTTCTTGTGCTTTAAGATTATATATTTTTATTTCAATTTTTTTTAGCTCAGGTATTAGTTTTTTATGTATATTAAGTTTATGCCCAAGAAAGCTTATTGTTGTTATTTGTTGCTCTACAGAAGCACGTGTAGAACAATTGTATAATGCATTATAAAAAGCATTATGATATGGCTTTTGACGTGCCCTAGATTTATAAAATTCTTTGCTTTTGAGCATTAAAACAAAGGAGCTTGTAAAAACTGCTTTATCTGCAGGATCAAAAACAACTTTAGAATAAACATAGTCCAAATGAGAACGCCATTCATCTCTATTTGCTAATTCTTCTTCAGGCAAAAAACGACTTTCAGCCCAATAAAGTGCTACATCGTTTACTTGTACCTTCCAATCTTTTTTTTCAGCATCATACTCTATAACACGTATCGAATTAGGATAGCTTTTTATATATTTGTTAAGTTTTTCTGGTATTCGTTTAAAACTCCAATTAAAACTACATAAACAAATAATACTAAAACAAAATGCAGATATAAGTGAACAAAAACGTACCATGCTCTTTTTCATTTTTTTCTCTCATGCAAATAAGCGGCCTCAAAAGACTTCTTTTTGTCTCACCACAAATATATTTATAACGATTCTATTAGGCTATTATACAGTGCACTTGGACGCATTGCTTTTGTTGTTTTTTCTTCATCCGGATGGTAATACCCACCCATATCTACAGAAATTCCCTGTGCTTTAAGCATTTGTTGTATAATAGCATCTTCGTTTTTTGCAAGGTTTTTTGCAAACGGAGCAAAAACAGCAGAGAGTTTTGCATTTTTTGTTTGGCAGGCCAATTCTTGTGCCCAAAACATAGTTAGATAAAACTGTGCGGTACGATTATCTGCCTCCCCAACTTTTCGCGAAGGGCCTTTTCCTTCTTGCAAATACCGACCTGTTGCCTTATTTAAACAATCAGCTAATGTGGTAGCATGTAATACAACGCTTGCATCTTCAGTCTTTTTTGCAGTTTGCTCTAAGGAAACTGCAAGAGCTAAAAACTCACCAAGACTATCCCAACGCAAATGATTTTCGCTTACAAATTGCTGTACATGCTTTGGAGCAGAACCACCCGCGCCTGTTTCGTATAAACCACCACCAGCCATAAGGGGTACAAAAGAAAGCATTTTCGCTGATGTTCCAACTTCTATAATAGGAAATAAATCTGTTAGGTAATCTCGCAAAATATTACCAGTTGCTGCTATAATATTATTGCCTTTAGATATTACATCCATTGTTACATTACATGCTTCTACCGGATTCATAATCTTAAAAGAAATGCCCTGTGTAGCAAACGGTGCCCCCTGAGCTTTTGCATTCTCGCTCAAGGCTCCGTTAATACCTAAAACAGCTTCTACTTTTGCTTTTATAGCTCGATCATGTGAGCGTTTTTCATCTAACCAAAAAACAACAGGTTCTCCTGATGTACTGCTTCTGGCAATAGCAAGTTTTATCCAATCTGTAATAGCATCATCTTTTGTTCTACAGATTCTAAAAATATCACCTTCTTCTACTTTTTGCTCAAGCAAAACATTTTTTGCATCATCTACAAACTGCATTATCCCATTTTCTTTAGCAATTACAGTTGTAGGATGCGACCCATATTCTTCGGCTTTTCGTGCCATTAAACCAACATTTGCAACGCTTCCCATGGTAGCTGAATTAAAAGCCCCATGTTTTTTACAATAATCTATACTCGCCCCATACACGTGTGCATAACTGCGATCAGGTATAACAGCTAAAGTTTCTTGTAGCTTACCATCTTTATTCCACATACAACCTGAGTTACGTATCATTGCAGGCATACTTGCGTCAATTATAATATCACTAGGAACATGAAAATTTGTTATTCCTTTATCAGAATTAACCATTGCAAGCCCAGGGCCTGCTTTAATACATGCATCAATTGCAGTTGTTATTGCCTTTTGTTTTTCGTGAGACAACTCGGCTATTTTTTTATACAAATCACCTAAGCCATTTTTCGAATCAACACCTACGCTCTTAAAATCTGCTTCAAATTCAGCAAAAACAGGCGCAAAATAAACCTCCAGTGTTTCACCAAAAATAACAGGATCACTAACCTTCATCATTGTTGCTTTTAAATGTACAGACAAAAGCAGGTTTTCAGATTGAGCCTCATTCATGGCGTGCTTAAAAAACGTTTGCAGTTCTTTTTTGCTCATAACAGCAGCATCGACAATTTCATTTTTTTCTAAGGCTATGCTTTCTTTTATTGTCTTTATACTTCCATCTGCTTTTTTTAATACAATTTTTGCGTTTGAGCTGTCTTTTCTTATAACTATGGATTGCTCACTTTCATAAAAATCACCCTTGCTCATACTTGCAACCTGCGTTTTTACCTCTGTATTCCATGTTCCATTTGAAAGCGGGTTTTTTTTTGCATATTCTTTTACAGGAAGAGGAACACGTCTATCAGAATTCCCCATTCTTATAACTGGATTTACTGCACTTCCCTTTACTTTATCATACCGTGCCTGTATTTCAGAGTTTTTCTGCTCCTCTGGATAATGAGGAATGTTATAGCCCTGACTTTGCAATTCGGCAATAGCAGCCTTAAGTTGGGGGATAGATGCGGAGATATTAGGTAATTTTATAAAATTAAAATCTGGTTCACAAACTTTTTTGCTTAAAACATCAAGAGTTGGCTCTTGTTTTTGATCTTTGGTTAAATAATCAGGAAAAACGGCAAGAATACGATCAGCAAGTGAAATACTTGACTCTTTGACCTTGATACCACCCTTACTTAAAAACGCACGTACAACTGGTAAAAAAGCTCGAGTTGCTAGTGCTGGCGCCTCATCAGTTAAGCTCCAGTAGATGGTTTCTTTATCGGACATAATAAATCTCCTATTGCTTCAATTATTGTAAAGCATTATCGCATTAAGTCGCCCTCTCTATCAATAGAATTCTAAAACAAGGTCTTGTGGGACAATCGTTGAAAAATTAGACAATAAGCCCTATACTTTTTATAGCTTGGTGATATATGTATAGCAAAAAAAAGGTCGGCAGTTTTGATGAGACATAAAGGTACAACGCAAGAGAAAACAAACAACGAAAATTCGTTTAAAATTCTATTTCAAGATAAATATCTAGCAATAATATATAAACC
>DASRMY010000155.1:0-2627 GCA_035647695.1 Treponemataceae bacterium
ATTATAATGCATTATAGGATTGTTTTTTGCCGAATACCACGAATGCATGGAGTGGCCCCCTTCATGGGCGAGGGTAAACACATCTCTAATAACATTTTCTTTATAGTTTGTTAAAATGTAAGGATATCCTTTAAAACAGCCGCATGAAAATGCCCCACTACGTTTTCCTTTGTTTTCGTATTTATCTACCCAGCCATTTTTTAAACCATTACAAAGTGTATCGGTGTATTCGGTTCCTAGTGGGTGTAACGCTTCTCTAATAATTTCTATTGCATCATCAAATGGCGTAGACTTGTGTATATCTTTAACAAGAGGAGTATATACATCGTAATGTCGTAATTCTTTGACATCTAAAGCTTTTTTCATAATACCATAGTAATCATGAAGAGGTTTAAAGTTTGAATGAATGGTGTCGATCAAGTTGTCATATACAGTTTCTGGCACATTGTCTTTATACAAGGCTTTTTTTCGTGCACTAGAGTAACCTCGTGCCCGTGCCATATACACATCAGTATTTACCGACCCTGCGTAAAGTGCTGCAATGGTATTTTTATGAGCATCATATGTTTTATAAAACTTTGTATAAGCATCTTTTCTAACTTCTCGGTTTGGGCTTTGCATAAAAATGGACCATGTTGAGTTTGAAAGAGGTTTTGTTCCTTCGGGAGTATGTATATCTTCAAATTCTAAATCAACATTAGTAAGTTGCTCAAAGGCCTTGTTGGCAGTTCCCAAACTTTCGCTTTGCAATGCAAAAAGACGCTCTTCTTTCTCAGTTAACGTATATGGCTTCATGTGTAGCAGTTTTTTTAAAAATATCCGGTATTCGTCATAATCGCTTTGCATAATACGTTTTTTCATCTCGTTATCGTCTATAGATAAGATTTCAGGCTCAAAAAAACTTATTTTTGCTTCTGCTTCTGCGGCTGCCATCATAAATCGACTAAGTCTGCTTTGTGCTTCTGAGTCCTCTTGATCTGTCGCAGTTTTTAAAAAAGCATAATTTCCTGCTAGATCAAAAACTTCAGTCAATTTTTTCACAAGTTTTAGCGCTTCAAGCATAGTTTTTGTATTTTGAGCAAGTGTTCCTTTGTAGGTTGCTAGCTTTTCTGCTAAAGGATCAATAGTAGTTAGGTCTTTTTCCCATTCCTCATCAGATGTATAGAGGGTCGTTAAATCCCATTTATCTGTAAGAGAAACCATGTCTCTCGTTGGTATGTTTTTTTGTTTTTTCATAATAATTAGTATAACAATCTTAGATTAAAATGAAAAGCAGTTTAAAAAAACAGCTAAGTATGATACTGTTTTATTCATGAAACTGAAAGCACGCATATTTATTCCGATTCTTATTACTGGAATTTTACTATCCTCCTGCTCACATGTTATGGGATACAGTGTTTTGCTCTGGTCTTTACCTGAAAAAAATATATCTGATGGTGAAATTGTTCCCGTATATATACTTTCAAATATAAGCAATGTATATGTTATAGGACTTCCTGGTACGGATGAAAAAATAGAAGTTCCTCTTTGGCAACTTACACCACCAGAGTCCAAAAAAAAAGCTGCAGAAAAGAAAAATCTTTATGTTGAGTATCAACATCGTTATGCAAAGGTGACGTTTGATGGGCTGCCGATGCGTTCGGAGGCTGTGAATACGTCAAAACAAGTGTATCGATTACGCAAAGGTGAAATAATTAAAATTCTTTACAAGGGTGAAGGCCAAACGCCGATGACTGGCAAAAAAGCGTTATCAGGAGACTGGCTAAAAGTAATGGCATCAGATGGTACTGTTGGCTGGTGTTTTTCATATAATTTGCAATTGTTCGACGAGCGCGAGCAAAATATTGTAATTGAACAAGAAGAAAAAACAAAGGACGTTTTATTAGAAAAAATATTGGCTAAGTCTTGGTGGCCCGAACAATATGGCCCCCTTATAGCTTCGAATACCATAAACCTTGAAATAATAAAAAGCGAATATGGGTTTGATCCAGGCTTTATTAGTGGAAAAATTAGATTAAACATGCCTAATCCAAGATTGAATGTGTCATTTCCTTTTGCTGGTGTCGAAAAAGTAAATGCTACTGTGTATAAATTTTTAGATGCTCCTTTTACAATGACAGTTCGTAATGAAAATGTAATAATGGTTCAGTATATGGATGAAAAAGGCATGCCCACATCCTATGTGCTCGTTTCTCTGGCAAAAAATATAGGCGATGTAATTCAAAAAGAAAAAGAGCGTCGTCTTAGTGTGTATAATACAATAGTAGCCTTTGGTCCAGAATTTAAAAGCACTAATTATGGAAGCATAAATTTTGATGATGAAAATACTTTCAAGTGGAATGGATATTCTCGATTAATAACATCAAAAATTATACCATCGGGAACCAATGGTCAAGGCAGTGTCAAAATTAAATATTTTACAAGCAAATCTCTTGCTGTTCAGTTCGATGGTATTCTTACCTTTGTTTTTCAACACACTAATGAAGAAGTTAATTTTTTATACAAAATAGAATCAGACGGTTTACGCCTAGAATCTTTAGCTGGTTATCGTATAAAAAATGGATTTGTGTCTTCTCGTGATACTAACCCTCTTGTTATGTTTTTTGCTCGTGTAGAGAAAAAAAAGA
>DASRMY010000156.1:0-3548 GCA_035647695.1 Treponemataceae bacterium
GTTCCTCAATTGCATCAATATATGAAAGATTTAAACGTCCCATTCTATCAATTTCTAATAGTTTCACAGGAATTTTTTGTCCTTCTTTTACAACTTCACTGACAGAGCCTATTTTACTTCGAGAAAATTTGGATATATGACATAACCCTTCTTTTCCAGGAAGTATTTCGACAAAGGCACCAAAGTCCATAAGGCGTTTTACAACACCATTATAAATAACACCTACTTCAGGATCTTCTACAATACCTTTAATGGCTGCTTTAGCTGCATCTGTTGCCTTACCAGTAGTACCGTAAATAGTAACGGTTCCATCATCATCAGTGTTTATTGTAACATCATAATCGGTACAAAGGGCTTTTACAATTTTACCACCAGGACCAATTAACGCACCAATCTTATCAATTGGAATTTTCATTGTTTCAATTTTTGGTGCGTTTTCACTAAGTTGAGCACGTGGCTTATCAATGACTTTATTCATTTCGCCAAGGATATGCAACCGTGCACGTTTAGCCTGGTCAAGCGCTTTGGTCATTATCTGTGTAGTTACACCAGCAATTTTTATATCCATTTGAAAAGCAGTAATACCATCTTCCGTACCAGCTACCTTAAAGTCCATATCACCAAGATGATCTTCTTCACCAAGAATATCAGTTAAAACAGCATATTTATCATAGGTTTCGCCTTCGGTGATTAAACCCATTGCAATACCTGCAACAGACTTTTTCATAGGTACACCAGCTGCTAATAGTGAAAGTGAACCACCGCAAACAGAAGCCATAGAAGAAGAACCATTGCTTTCCATTATTTCAGAAACAACGCGAATAGTATAAGGAAAATCATCTTTAGAAGGTAACATCGGATACAAGGCTCTCAATGCAAGATGGCCATGACCAATTTCACGACGACCTGTTGAAAGTCTACCGCATTCTCCTACAGAATATGGAGGAAAATTATAGTGAAGCATAAAGTTTTCTCGACGATCACCGTCAATATCATCTAGTATCTGTTCATCACGTGAAGTACCAAGGGTTGTCACAGCAAGCGCCTGTGTTTCGCCACGAGTAAACAAAGCAGCACCATGTGGACGCTCAAGAACATCTATCTCACATGAAATAGCACGAACATCTTCAAGCCCACGACCATCAACACGTTTATTATTGTCAAGTATACTTTTACGTAAAATCTCTGAGTTCATTTGATCAAACAAAGCATTAAACAATTTCTTTTGACTATCATCTTCAAGTTGTTCAGCATATTTTTCAGCAAACTCTTTTTTCACAGCTTTTATTGCATCAGAACGCTCAAACTTTGTTTCCATAAAACAGGCAACTTCCATTTTAGGCATAGCTTCTGCTAAAATATCTTCTTTGTTTTCAAGCTCCACACTCAATGGGTTTAAAAGTAATTTTTCTTTACCAGCTACTTTTTTTAAGTCTTCTTGTAAATGACACAATGCAGCTAGAGATTCTTCCGCCTTTGCAATAGCACCAAGCATTAATTCTTCTGATACTTCTTGTGCTCCACCCTCAACCATTGTAAAACCATTAGCAGTACCTGCTACAATAATTTCAATTTCTGATTTTTCAAGATCTGCAATTGTAGGATTAACAACATATTCACCAGCAATATAACCAACACGAACAGCTGCAATAGGACCATTAAAAGGTATATCAGAAATTGTTACTGCGGCAGATACAGCAATAACAGCAAGTACGTCAGGAGAATGAATTCCATCCGCAGAAATACAGGTAGGAATAATTTGAATTTCACGTCCAAATGAAATATCAAAAAGAGGACGCATAGGACGATCAATAAGGCGGGAGACGATAATTTCCTTATCTTTAGGACGTCCTTCTCGTTTCATAAAACCACCAGGTATTTTCCCAGCAGCATAATATTTTTCATTGTAATCGACTGTCACAGGAACATAATCTAAACCTTCCTGTGCAGATGATGAAGCACATACTGTTGCAATAACAGTTGTCCCACCAATTGTGGCAAGAACTGAACCGTTAGCTTGTTTAGCAATACGGCCAGTTTCTAAAATTAGCTCTTCATTGCCAATTTTGTAAGTAACTCTTTGAATCATTTAATTTCCTTCTTTACAGACACTACATCAATCTGTAAATTTAATAAAAAGCCTGGCACTTTATATCAGCGCCAGGCTTAACCCCACATTATTTGCGGAGCCCCAGTTCCTTGATAAGTGTTCTATAGCCTTCAAGGTTTTTTCTCTTAAGATATTTCAAAAGCTTGCGGCGCTGACCAACAAGTTTAAGAAGATCGCGAGCAGCGTTCTTATCTTTTTTAAAAGTTTTACAGTGTTCGGTAAGTTCTTTAATTCGCTCTGTAATTAGCGCAATTTGAACTTTTGTGTTTCCAGTGTCTTTATCATTTTCACCGAAATTGCTTACTATAGCAGCTTTTTTTTCATTTGTAAGTGACATACCTTACTCCTTCAATAGTTAGTAAACTCGATTTTTTTTACCGTAGCCGGCTTGGCCTGTTCAAGCGGGATTTCTAAATGAAGGAATTTAGAATCCGCATACAAAACTGTATCAAACCCGGCAGTGTTGACAGGGTAAATACCAACCGGTGGCAAAACCTGCGAACTGTCTGATTTGTGAGCAATTAATGAAAAAGGAGCCGATTTTTTTCTTTTATGTCTAGTTGGGACTAAACGCCATTTATAATTATGTGCATCTAGTACATAATTATAACCCAACAAGCTTGCAGCTAGAGCCATATTGCCTCTTTGCACTGCACTTCTTACAGCACTCGAACTAATGCGCATGCCTTTATACAACATTTCTGCGCACACTTCAAATTGTAGACCATACTGTGAACAATAGTGTTCAATCTCAAACACACCAGTATCGAGACCATGTCCACAGCGAAAATCGGTTCCAACTGCCAAAAACTGCATAGAACAGGAATTTCTTAATACAGTTAGAAAATCGTGTCCCTTTAGTTTACTGAAATTATGAGAAAAGTCAATGACAATACAAAAGTCAAACCCTTGTGCAGCAAAAAAATCTGTTCTTAGTCTTAAAGTAGAAATATCACCTAAAAAATTATCCTTTTGTTTAAGCGCACGGGGTGACCTATTAAATGTTACAATTCCTGCTTTTACATTTTTTTTCGCATTAGTCGACTTTTTTTTTATTGCAAGTACCGACTTACATAAAACCTGATGCCCACGATGCATTCCATCAAAAGCACCAATTGTAATTGCAGTACCTGATGAGCAATTTTCTGAGAAAAAAAGTTTAGCAGGCGAATTGCAATTTGAACTATCTAATAAATCTTTCCAGTGTAATATATGCATAACAAGACTACTTTTCACTCTTTTTTGGTAGTACAAAATCGTATTTTAAATGCAATGTATTAGAATTCATGCAAAAAGCCGTAATAACACCAGCAAAATAACTATCCTCACAAAAAACTGCCGCTTTATTATTATTTTCATTTATACAACCTACTTGTTTTTTTAAACCACTAAAAAACGCTACCTTTAAAGGTATGCCATTAAAAAAATGTAACTCATA
>DASRMY010000157.1:0-3919 GCA_035647695.1 Treponemataceae bacterium
TTATTATATACCTGATTATACATAAACAATCCTGGGGTTGCACAGTTTGCATAATATAGCACATTATTTGCATCATCAATAAGACCAAAAAGGCCAGAGAAAAAAGTACCTCGAGGAAGGTTATCACGAATAAATAAATTAACTTTTTGTATCAGCAACTTAAAATCTTCTGTTTCTGCAAGAAAGGTTCGAATAATAGACTTTACAATTACAACAGACATACTTGCATTAATTCCCTTACCGCTCATATCACCAATAATAAATAAATGCTGCGTGTCATTAAGCTTAATAAAGTCAATGTATTCACTACCAATATCATGGGCTAACATAGAAAGATATCCTATATCAAACTTTGGATTTTCTATTGGATCAACGTTTTCTTGAATTGAATTAATAATCTCACCAGACATTTGAATTTCACGTGATACTGTGCCTACAACTTCTTCATTGGCAATGTTTTTCATAAAGTATCCAGCAAGAAAAAAATACGAATACAAAGTATTAAAGGCTTTGAAATCATAATCGCTATATTGATTTTCTAACCGTTTAGCACTTAACAATAGAGCCCCAAAAACAGTTCCTCCTTCACGCAAAACAAACATAACTTCAGCGCTGTTTTTTTGCATAAACTCTTCAAGCTCGTTAGCTATGGGTTTAAGAATATGCACAACACCTATTTGATTACGCAGTACAACATCTCGCTCTTCATTCACCAAGTGAGAAAAAATTGGGCTGTTTATAGAAATTTCGTTTTTGGTATTATGAAAGTTTTGAAGAACACCACCACCACTACTCAGAAAAATTGAGATTTTTTCGGTACCAACGTTCTTTTCAAGTATATCTCCAAGGGTTTCAAAAATATCTAAATCAGGATCAGTGTAATCAATTTCAGCTAACTCCTTTTCCATTTGTACATCATAATGAGCAGAACTTGAAAATGAATGCCTTTCAAAAAAGCTTACTATTTTAATACGTAATAAAACAAGCAATGTAAGAACTACAAAATAAAGTGTAAAAAAAACAAAGGGAGTAGTTGCAAAAAAAGTATATAAAAGAGCAAAGGATATGCCTGCAAGAATTGCTATTAAAATATAGCTTCGGGAAAATCTGCCTATTGCAAACAAGACATCTCGCATATCTCTAAGAACAGTATATTTGATAGCACGGTAAAACAAAGAAAGTGTAATTGCCTGCGTAAAGGCAATTATTGATACATACAGAGGATTAAATCCATACGTTGGCAGCTGATGGATAAAAAACAAAAGAATGGCACCTGTAATAACGCCAAGCATAATAATTAGAATCTGCTGGCGAATCAGGCGCGTACCTGCAAATTTATACTTTATCAAAGCCCCTAAAAGTGCTAGAGCAGGTAATACATAGCCGTATGTAAACACATAAGCTTCATACCAATTAAAAGAATACTTCCAAACATTTTCAGAACTGATCGATAAGCCCACTTCTGAATTTAAGGTAACCGCATTAAAGGTAAAAAAGCAAACATAAAAGCTTACACCAACTCCCAGTAAGGTAAATATAATACTAAAAAAGTTTTTTTGTTCTTTAGGATATAACCAGACAAAAACCGTAGATAAAACACTTATCGTTCCAAATCCAAACATAAAAAGCTTGCATAAAGAAGCCAGCAAATATGTTTGGTTTTTTAAACC
Organism: Treponemataceae bacterium; assembly: GCA_035647695.1. GTDB lineage: Bacteria > Spirochaetota > Spirochaetia > Treponematales > Treponemataceae > CETP13. The sequence goes on from DASRMY010000157.1 coordinate 1,671, forward strand.
AATAATAAGTGCAATAACCATGAAAACACAATTGAACGCAAGGAGCAAAACTATATTTATAAGAGGTCGTGACGACTTTTTATCAGAAACGCTCTCAACAAGGGTAGAAAACCAAAACAGCAAAGCTACTAAAGCAATATTAAGTATAACAAAAACCACAATTACCCTCCGATTTTTACTACAAGCATGGTAACATCATCGCGAAGCTTTTTATCACCATTATAAGTCATTACAAGATCAGCTATATCTGATACAAAATCAGTTGAAGATTTAACTGCTGAATCTTCAATTGTTTTCATATACAAATCTGTGTCACCTAACTCAATACCATCATCATCCATCACTTCAGAAACACCATCTGAAGCCATAAGAATTAGGTCATCACGATACAAGCGCATTTCGTCTACAACAAGCTCAGGAAGATCAAGAATCCCAACAACAGAACAGTTTGATGGAAGAAGCTTTATACGAAACCCATCTGGAGCCTTGGTAACTATAAGAGGGTCTGACATTGACGCATTAATGTAACGAATATTCATTGCTTCTGTATCTATAACTCCAATAAATAGAACCGTATATTTATCATCTAGGTTCATTCGTTTAATACCAATGTCTATAGCACGAACTATCCCTTTTAAATCTTCTTTATTTTCCATAATTTTAACAACATTCATAACCAAGCCCATAACAAGCGCTGCTGCCAGACCTTTTCCAGAAACATCCCCTAACATAACGAGTGTTTTTTTTTCTGTAATGGGAAGGACTGTATAATAGTCGCCTGAAACATTTACAAGCGGCCTAAAATAAGGAGCAAGATCAAGCTTATCGATATCTGGCATGCGTTGCGGTAAAAAAGAACGTTGCGTTTCTGCAAGCATATTCCATTCAGCGGAAAGCTCAGCAATTTTACTCATAGACCTAATTGTCTTGGAACGACTTGCAAAACGAATAAATTCTTCATATAAAAGTAAAAAAACTTCAAATTCGAACAAATGTGTATAACGACAAAAAAAGTATAAGTGTATGGTGCCAAACACAAAGAAAAAACCACGGGCTTTTTTAGCATCTGAAACCAACCCAAGATCGTCATCAAAGTAGTAATACCCATCTTCCCATGTTCCTGGAAAATGCAATTTAAGACTTCTTTCTGTTTCATCATAGGTAGTTATACGATCAGGGCTATTGTATAAAACATAATTATTTTGACGATCTACATACAAGACGCCCATATCAGCTTTGTCTTCGCAAATAACCTGTAATGTTTCTATAAAATCATCACCAGAATAGCTGGTTCTTAGCCTTTCGGCAAATTCAGTTAATAGTGATGTTTCACCTGTAAACAAAGCATTATACTCTAATTTTTTGTTTATGAATTTTATTAAACTATCCATACCAAGAAGTAGTACTATAGAAATTAAAACCGCACTAATAAAAGTAAAAAGAAAAGAGCTTTCAGCCGCAAGAAAAAAGGTTATCAAGATAAAAGCAATTCCAGAAACTACATTAGAAATTGAAAAAACTATTCTTCGTTTTGTTTTAAGCATATCGTCTCCACAAATTTGTTGTCTAATTATATCATAGTATTTGAAAAAAAGACAAATTTTTTAATAATAAATGTAAAAACAAAACAAGAGTGTCCGAACACTCTTGTTTTAGTAAGAAAATTTCGCTTTTTTTATATTTTTTTAAGCACTACCTATTTCTGAAAGCGAAACAGGTTGAGGATTAGTATCTTCACCTACAATCGATGAAAAATCTTCAAGCACTGCTTTCGCTTTAGAGCTTAAGTTTTGGGGCACCTTAACAATAACTTTAATATAAAGATCGCCTTTTCGATTACCACCAGCATATGGCACACCCTCTCCTCGCAAACGTAAAAGCTTACCGTGCTGAGTCCCAGCTGGAATTTTGAGCTTTATCTTTTTAGCATCAAGAGTTGTTACAAATATTTCAGTTCCAAGTGCGGCCTGTGCAATTGATATAGGTACAGCACAATAAAGGTCTTGACCGCTTCTTTCAAAATACTTATGCGGTTTAACATGTAAAAACACTATTAAATCTCCAGCAGGCCCGCCGTTAGGTCCTGCATCACCCTGGCGAGGAATCGCAATACGTTTGCCTTCATTAACACCTGGTGGTATTGTAATTTTCATTTTCTTGCGTTTTTTTTGCAATCCTGAGCCACTGCATGTTTTACAAGGATTATCAATAACTGAACCGCTCCCACCACAGTTTGAACAAGGTTGAGA
>DASRMY010000158.1:0-8618 GCA_035647695.1 Treponemataceae bacterium
ATAAAAGACAATACTATATCTGGTATATATTTTGATAAAATTCCAGGACGAACCTATCCTGAAAATGCTCTTGCCTCACACATTATAGGATATATGGGAAATGCAGGAGTTGGTTTATCTGGTATAGAATATTCTATGCAAAATGTTTTACAACCAACCGAAGCTGATATTAGAAAAGGGAAATCTCATATAGGTCATAATATTTTTCTTACTATTGATGCAAACCTCCAATATAAATTAGAGCAACTTGCCTTAGAATCAATGGAAACTACACAAGCTGAAAGTTTTATGCTTCTAGCAGCTGAGGCAAAAACGGGAGAAATACTATCATATATAAGTTTACCATCTGCAAATTTAAACGAATATCCTAAATCTAATATAGAAGAACGCCGAGATCGACCTGCAATAGATGCATATGAACCAGGTTCTGTATTTAAAATTTTTACTGTTGCAGCGTGTTTGCAGGCAGGAACTATTACACCAGATGAAATTTTTTATTGTAATGGTGGAGAATATATAACAGGTTCTGGCAACGAAAAGGCATTTATTAAGTGTCTTGGTTATCATGGCGCATTAACTGCACGCGGAGCACTAACCTACTCTTGCAATGATGTCATAACACAAATAGCTCAAAAAACAAATGCACAAGACTTACTAAACTCATATAAATATTTTGGCTTTGGTAGCAGAACGCGCATAGAGCTTCCAGGGGAAACAGCAGGGCTTTTAAAAGATCAAAGAGATCCTTTATGGTCTTTTCGCTCAAAGGCAACAATAGGTATTGGTCAAGAATTAAGTGTTTCTGCATTACAAATGGTACAAGCTTCGACAGCTATCGCAAATAAAGGAACACCAGTTCAGCTTACGCTTGTTTCTAAAATAACAGATACAAATGGTACTCTTGACTATGAGCATGTTCCCGCTCTAAAAAACAAAATTCTAGACGATTGGGTTGCTGACCACCTTTTAAGTTGTATGCAGACAGTAGCTGAAAAGGGAACTGGCTTTAGAGCATATAGAAAAGATATTTCTATTGGTGTAAAAACAGGAACAGCTCAAGTTTTAGATTCTAAAACAGGAACGTATAGCACGACAGATTTTGTCTCAAACTGTTTGGCTATTTTTCCTATAGAAACCCCAGAGATTATATTGTATATTGTTATTACTAAAGCAAAAGGTGAAACCTATGCTGGACGAATAGTTGCTCCAATAATTGGTGATGCAGCAGATATAATTATTGACCATATGGGGCTTGCGCGTGGCGATGCGTCAAATATTAGTCATAGCGGTAAAATCCTTCTCCCACCCTCTAAAAAATATGAGATAAAAAATACTATTCCTGATTTTACAGGTGCTGCAAAACGGGAATTGACACATGCATTACTAAGAAATGATTTACACGTACTTATTCATGGCGAAGGCTATGTACGGTCACAAACACCAGAACCGGGAACCCCATTAAGGGAGAATATGAAAATTGAACTCTTTCTTGAATAATAATCTCGAACTTTTTAAAAGCCGTTTCCCCTCTCTCTATCCAAAGCTTATTTCGCATCTTTCCAGTTTTTCTATGCACCTACTGCCTGGGTTAAAATTAACTAAAGCACGAAACAACGAGTTAACAGCAAAATACAATGGTGCTTTATTACATTCTGCATATAATCCCACAAACGAGGCCAAAAAACGAGCACGAGCAGATAGTTTTTCTACAGCACAAACACTTGTGTTTTATGGCTTTGGATTAGGCTATCTTCCAAATATATGCGCAGGGCTTTATAGTAAAAAAAACATAGTGCTTATAGAACCTGACCCTTTATGGGTTTTAGTTGCTTTTTCAGCAATGGATTGGTCACCTATTTTAGCACACACATCATGTGTGTTTTTATTACACGCACCACAAAACACTATTATTCAAATTTTAGAAAATTTTGGCCTTAAAGATTGTTCGCATATTTTACAACCAGCACAGATAACACATAACAGTAGATATTTTCAAAACATACGAGAACTTGTTAAACGAAATGTACAAAAACAAGATATAAATTCGGCAACACTTGACCGATTTTCGCACCTTTGGTTGCGTAATTTATGTCGCAATATTCACAGCTCTCTTTATAAACATGCTGGTATTTGTAAATTTAAAAACATTCTAAAAAACAAAAACTTACCTGCAATCATTTTAGCAGCAGGTCCTTCTTTAGAAAAAGTTTTACCCTATTTGTCAGAATTAAAAAAACGGTGCATTATTATTTGTGTAGACACTGCTCTAAAAGCCTGCCTGCGAGCTGGTGTCCAGCCTGATTTTATTGTCTTAGTAGACCCACAATACTGGAATGCTCGCCACCTAGATAGGTTATCAGCCCCTGAAAGCATACTTATAACAGAATCTGCTGCATACCCACCTGTTTTTAGGTTTAAATGCAAGGAAATCATACTTTGCACATCTATGTTTCCATTAGGACAATATATAGAAAAACACACAGGTACAAACGGCAAACTAGCAGCTGGTGGTTCTGTAGCTTCATCTGCATGGGATTTTGCTCGCTATATAGGCTGCTCTTTAATTGTAACAGCTGGTCTCGATTTAGGTTTTCCAAATAAAAAAACACATATAAAAGGAAGCACCTTTGAAGAACACATAATACAAACAGCTCATCGGTTATCAAATACAGAGACAGCTAACACACAGATTTTGCATAATATTAGTACAAACGTAAAAAAAGATTATAATGGGTACCAACTTGCAACAGATACGCGCATGAATTTGTATGCATGGTGGTTTGAAAGCAAGGTTGCACAACATACACAGGTACAAACTAAAACACTAACCGCTGAAAGTTTAGCTATACCAGGAATTAGCATGTGTACTATAGAAGAAATATTACAGTTTAAACAAACTGAACAGGTAGCACAAAGCTACCTAAACTCTGTTCCAAAAGAAACAAAACAAAGCCGCAAAAACCGAAAAAAACTTTTTAACCAAGCTTTAGGAGAAATACATATTGCCTTAGAAGAACTTTTTAATCTTATAACACAAGCTATTGAGCTATGCAATGCAACATTAGAAACCTTCGAAAAACACCGCAATGTTTCTGTTATTACACAAACATTGTCAAAACTTGACGAAATTGACGTATGTATAAAAAAAAGCAAAGCAGCCCCCTTAGCATCACTTGTATTCCCATCTCAAAAAAAACTTGAGACAATATACAAAAAAGCTGGCATAGTTTATTGTGACACAGAAAACTATGCCATTGCATGTCAACATACTGTACTAAAATCTAAAATTATGTATAAAGAACTTGCAAAAACTATAAAACTTCATTTTTCGTTACTTTTTTCTCAAGTTCCTAGCACTCAGTCCGATAATAGAACCATGAGGATGTGTAGCAGTAAATTTACTATTATGTAACGGTGAACATTAGACATCCAGACACCGTTGCAGCTTCATATCGGGCTGAAAAACTGTGTGTTAGTTTTTCAGCTTTTTTTTTAGGAGATAAACGATGAATACGTATACTATTGTTGAATTAAAAGATGATTGTTATTTCACCTCAGATCTCTTAGTTGACACTCAATTTATAATTACTCCTAAAGGTACAGCCTTAAAAAGTTCTTTAAAAAAAGCCTTACTTGATTGGAATTATAAAAAAGTTCTTGCAAACGGTCTTTTTAGTATAAAAAAACCCCAGCTAGAGACAGACTTTGAAGCATTCGATATACAATCTGAAAGCGAAACAACAACCTCTTCAATAAGTAAAAAAATTCAAGAAACAATAGATAGCACTCCAACTGACACAAGTGATGCTGATACACATAGACTCGAAATTGTTCATAAAGTATATACAGAATACATGAACTATATTTGCTCCATTTATACGCATTATGCAACCCACAAAAAAATAAACCAAGATGAAATAGCAGCAACTGTAAAAGAAATTATTGTATTTATTAAAGAAAACAAGCGTTATATGTTACGCATACAACCTACAATGGATGCAAAAAGCAGAGATTTTTTAATAACACATTCAATGCGCTCTACTGTACTTGCAATTGCAATTGGGCTACAACTTCGCCTACCCTTGGTAAAACTCATTGACTTAGGTGTTGCCTGTATACTTCATGAAATTGGACAAATTAGGCTTCCTCCACAACTCTACCTATCAGACAGACCTCTTACCTCAGCTGAAAAAAAAGTAATGAACACACACCCTGTTTTATCGTATGAGATTCTAAAATCGCAAAATTTTCCATTAAGTATTTGTCTTGCAGCCTTAGAGCATCATGAGAGAGAAGATGGTTCTGGGTACCCTCGTCGACTTACAGGCAATAAAATATCTATGTTTGCAAAGATCATTTCCGTTGCCTGTTCATTCGAAGCCATTACGGCTCCACGCCAACATAAATCTGCGCAAAGTTCGTATAATGCAATGGTTGATATGTTAAAAAACTCTGGACACCAATATGATGAAACTGTTATTAAAGCCTTATTATATAGCCTTTCACTCTATCCTATTGGCAGCTATGCTTATTTATCAAATGGAAAAATTGGGCAAATTATTGATGCTGATCCTTCTGACCCTCAACCCTATTATTCAAATATATAACGAAACAGATAAAAATGGTAACCCTAGTATTGTGCAAACGAGTACAAGTGCAGTAAAAATTGTTCGAGTATTAAATGCTCAAGAAAAAAAAGACATAATTAAGACCTAAAAGCAGCTAATTCTTCTTTAAATGTATCATCTAACACAGGAGGATTTTCTGCAAAATGTAGTATTTGCGTTTGTTTTTCTTCAGTTGTCAAGTTCCATAAAGAAACAACGTTTTCAAATTGGTTTAAATAACCAAAAGCAAGCGGAATATTAATTAAATTATCAATACCAGCTGGTTCTAAGGCAGTAAATCCTGTTCCCATGTTATCACAAAGCACAGCAATCGACTCATCTTCATCAGATGAAGCTGCGGAAAAATTATACGAAACAATTTCATATAATCCAGAAATTGCAGCTGCACGAGCCTCATTGAGAAAAACAGTTTTTAATGCTATATGATTTACGTTACCTTTTTTACGAGCTTTAACAAAAGCATCATACAAACCATCATGAGAACCAGGACTAGGAAGAACCTCTTGGCAGCAAATTGAAACAATTTCTATATAATCACATTGCAAAGCATCAAGAGCTCGATCAATATCAGCAGTAAGTTCTTCCCCCGATACTGCATTAGAAAACAAGCAGTATCGAAGGTTTGAGCGATATTTACTAAACGTATACCCTAATGCTTCTAATGAAAAGGTATGGTCAGCATGAACTGCAAAAAAATTAATACCTTCTTCATATGCTTTTTGCAATAACAAAGAATAAGCATCTACTTCGTTTTTATTTTGCAATTGCTTTAATTCAAATGCTGTCCGACTGACCATAAGGCCAGTTCTTCCTAATGTTAAATATTCCATAGAATTATTTCACGGTTAAACACGTTGATATTTTTTTATTTCTGCACGAATACGAGACGATAATTCAGAAATTGGTAATCTAATTTGTTCCATACTGTCTCTAAATCTAAGTGTTACCGTTTTGTCTTCCTTAGAATCATAGTCAACAGTTACACAAAAAGGTGTACCTATTTCATCTTGTCGGCGATATCGTTTACCAATTGCCCCACCCTGATCATATGCAGTTGCAAAATCTTCTTTAAGTTCATTTTCTATTTCTTTAGCCATTTCTGCCAAACCATCTTTTTTCATTAATGGTAATACTGCAACAGTTACAGGCGCAATAGTAGGATGAAAATGTAAAACAGTACGGTAATCTTCCTTTCCACCATCCTTTGTTAAATTTTCTTCTTCATATGCGTCACAAAGAAACATGAGAAGACTACGTGTAAGCCCTGCTGATGTTTCAATAATATACGGAATATATTTTTCATTTTTATTATCTTGATCGTTATATCGCATATCTTTGCCAGAAAATTTCATATGCTGAGTTAGATCAAAATCTGTTCTATTATGTACCCCTTCTAGTTCTGAAAAGCCCATTGGAAATTCATATTCAATATCATATGCATCTTTTGCATAATGCGCCAGTTTTTCGTGTTTATACCAACGTAATTTATCCATACGAATACCAAATTTTTTGTAAAAACTCCAACGTTCCTCTCGCCAGTATTCAAAAAACTTTTCATCATCGCCTGGCTTTACAAAAAATTGCATTTCTAATTGCTCAAATTCACATGTTCTAAAAATAAAGTTTCTTGTAACAATTTCGTTACGGAAGGCTTTTCCTACTTGAGCAATACCAAAGGGTATTTTTAGTCGATTTGATTGAGAAACATTTTTATAGTTTACATAAATACCTTGTGCTGTCTCAGGACGAAGGTAAATAGTATTTGAACTATCTTCTGTAGAACCAATTTGCGTTTTAAACATGAGGTTAAATTCACGTGGTTCAGTGAGCTCACCACCACATTTGGGACATTTTTTTGTTTCTAATGCATCTTGATCCATAATATCAGCACGAAAACGCATTTTACAGCTTTTACAGTCAACTAAAGGATCTGAAAAATTTGCAATATGACCGGACGCTTCCCATACACGGGGGTGCATAAAAATAGAAGCATCTAAACCTACAATATTATCATGTATGCGTGTCATTTCTTTCCACCATGCATTTTGTATGTTCTTTTTAAGTTCAATACCTAAAGGACCATAATCCCAGGCTCCAGATAGTCCACCATAAATTTCAGATGACTGAAATACAAACCCTCTTCGTTTTGCAAGGCTTACAATTTTTTCCATTGTTATTTCATGCATATCCATACTAATGAATCCTTTTTGGCCTTCTTGGGATGAAGGCACCTTAAATTTATAAACGCTGTACTATAAAATACAGCGTTTGCTACTTTAGCATAATTATTAAAAGTCTGCCAGAGCATCCTTTATGCGTTTTATAGCTATATCAGGTCCTAAAACCATAATAGACCCCATTAATGGAGGTGAGATTTTTGAGCCTGTTACAGCCCAACGTATTGGCATCATAAAGTCACCCATTTTAATACCGAGCTCTTTTGCAGTATCTCTTGCAAGTTGTTCTTGCGCATCAGGTTCGAGGTTTTTCATTGATTCTATATATTTTATTGCTTGTTCTAATACACCCTTAGTTTGTTCTTTGTCTAATCTTTTAGGAATAATCTTCTCTACTGAAGGTATGCGTACATTTTTAAACAAAAAACTAATAATTTCGGCAGCATCTGTCAAAAAGTGTAGGCGTTCCTTAATAAGAGGAACAACTTCTCGTAGTTTATTTCTTATTGCTACATCTTGCGTTGCTGTATCTGCATCAACATGAGCACAAATAATTTCTTTCATAGTAGGATCTGCTAGTATAAGTTTATCAGTGGCAGGGTCATCATTTAGATATTTAACGCCTGAATATTTAGGGCCTATCTTTGGAGCAGCAAACTCTTCTGTCTCATTTATAGGTATTGTTGAAATGCCTGTAAATGTTATAAATGGTAAAATTCGCTCTAATAACTCTTCATCACTCAGATTACGTATATATTGACCATTAAACCATTCTAGTTTTTTATAATCAAATACAGCCCCCGCTTTATTCAGATGCTCCATTTTAAATAAAGCTGCCATATCAGAAAGGGTATACATATCACGGCCATCTTCATACGAACAGCCGAGCATTCCAACATAATTTATTAAAGCTTCAGGTAAATATCCTCGCGCCATAAATTCATTTACAGACGTTGCACCATGGCGTTTACTTAATTTATGTCCATCACTCCCATTAACCATTGGTAAATGGCAAAAAACAGGCGGTTCCCAGCCAAAGGCTCTATATATTTGCACATGTAAAGGCGTACTAGGTATCCATTCTTGAGCACGCATAACATGTGTTATTTTCATAAAGTGGTCATCTACTATATTTGCTAAATGATAGGTTGGAAAACCATCGGTTTTTAATAAGACAGGATCTGGTGAAATATCTTCGTTTTTCCATTCTATATCACCAAGCAAAGCATCGCAAAAACAGGTTATACCTTCTAATGGCACTTTTAAACGAATAACATATGGCAAGCCCTTATCAAGGGTTTCTTTTACTTCTGCTTGCGTAAGATGCCTGCAATTTCGATCATAGCCAGGAGCCATTTTGTTTTTTTGTTGTATAAGGCGTATACGATTCAGACGCTCTGTATCACAAAAACAATAGTATGCTTCACCCTTTTCTACCAATTTCATCGCATGTTTTGTATAAAGGTCAACGCGTTCACTTTGTACATAAGGGCCATATTCGCCGCCCTTTGAACCACCTTCGTCCCACTCTATATTTAGCCAGTCTAATGTATCATATAAATTCTGAACAAATTCTTCCCCATAACGAGTACGATCTGTGTCTTCAAGTCGTAAAATAAACGTTCCATTATTTGCTTTTGCAAATAAATAATTAAACAATGCGGTACGTACACCGCCTATATGCTGCATTCCCGTTGGAGAGGGGGCATAACGAACTCTTACTTCTTTCATATTTTTCTCCATAATGTTTTGACTAATTATGATACCAACATTTTAGATTATAGACAATATGGTTTTTGATTTTACGTATGTA
>DASRMY010000159.1:0-2488 GCA_035647695.1 Treponemataceae bacterium
ACTTTAAGCTGGGTATGAATTTTACGAGCTTTTAAGTTGTCTACAACATCTACATCATATTTTGCCCCTATACCTGCCTGTATAGCATTTACCACCGAAATGGCCAGCCAAGCAAATACGGCCAAAAAAATCATGTACATGATTTGCCCGAGGTTGTTGTCATCTGGGAAAACTGTTTGAAGATACAATCGCACAAAATTAATAGCGATTAATACGATTAAAGCCTTAAAAGGATATTGAATTATAGCTGCCAATTTTATAAAAACAGGATGCTTTTGTTTTCGAACTATGGCTTTAATGACACGAAAAAGTGCAATAGCTAAAATTGCCCCTACAATTAAAATGAATAATGACGTGAGGACTAAATTCAGCCATTCTGGTTGTTGTTGAAAAAAATTCATAATTCTATATTTTAATCACGACTGTCTGGTAAAAAAATATTTTATAATTTCTTGGCAGATCGAAATCTCTACTTTTTAGTTACAACACAATGAATGCTCTTGTTGCATAAATTTCAACACACTTCGGCAAGTTGAGTGCACTAAGCATTAGTGAACTAAAAAAGCAGCCTCTTTTTCTAAAAGACAATAAACATGCTATGATCAAATAACGTGATTTTTTAAAGTCTCTGTTAGGAGGCAAATATCAAAAAATAAATTAAGCCTAAGCTCTTTAGTTAAAACTGAGTTTAGGGAGAGGGGCAAGTAATCGTGTCTTCTAAAAAAATGAAATCTATACTTTAAAAAGTAGTTTCTCCAATTCAGAAAAAACAGCTCCTGCTTTTCCTTTCAGATGAATATCGGTAATCTGATGAGTAAATAAGGAGTCATCTGGGTTAATCTCAATAATAGTTGCTCCATTCCGCTTTGCTTCTGAGGGAATTAAAGCGGCAGGCATCACTTCTCCCGTGCTCCCTACTACTAGACAAACATCTGCATGCCTGGCCGCCTCCAAACTCTTTTCGTAAGCAGCTGGAGGAATTTGCTCACCAAAAAATATAAAATCAGGCTTCATCAAACCACCACACTTGGTGCACATCAGTGGAAGGGTAGATAAATCTGCTTCTGAGGCGCTTATCGTATCTGCGCAATTCATACAGACAATTTGGTGCGAATTACCATGAAACTCAAACACCGTTTTGGAGCCTGCCTCTTGATGCAGATTGTCAATATTTTGTGTTACAATCGATTTCAACAATCCTTCAGCTTCCATCCTGGCCAAAACCTCATGTGCTTTATTGGGCCGTGCCTTGCCGAAAAAATCATAGAAAATCTCTTTGATAACTGGCCAAGAATCAGCAGGATTTTCTGTAAAAAAACGCAAATCTAAAATGGTAGGATCGTATCGCTCCCAAAGGCTGTTCTCTCCTCGAAAGGGCGGAATTCCACTTTCCACAGAGATGCCTGCACCTGTATAGGTAAAACAATATTTTGCCGAAAGAATGAGTTTTGCAGCTTTTTCCAAAGAAGATTGATCCATTGGGTATAAATTTTAAGATGAGTGTTTTGAATTAAATAGTTTAATATAATAGATATATTGAACTGTCCAAATTTCAAAGTTCTTAAAAATAAAAAAAGCTGTGGGTAAATAAAGACAAAAACCTTTACCTACTTCCCCAAAACTCTCTTCATGGTTGATCCGATATCAGCGGGGCTCTCTACCACATGAATACCGCTCTCTTTCATTATTTTCATTTTTGCTGCAGCTGTATCTTCACTTCCGCCAATAATAGCACCTGCATGCCCCATCCTTCGGCCGGGAGGGGCAGTTTGACCAGCTATAAAGCCTACAACAGGCTTGGTTCCATATTTCTTAATCCATCGAGCGGCTTCAGTCTCCATACCGCCACCAATCTCGCCAATCATGACAATACCCTCAGTTTCGGGATCTTTCATTAAAAGTCGAACTGCATCCAACATGCTGGTTCCTATAATTGGATCTCCACCAATACCAATACAGGTAGATTGACCCAATCCTAATTTGGTGAGCTGATCCACTGCTTCATATGTCAAGGTGCCCGATCGACTCACTACACCTATAGCGCCTTCTTTATGAATAAAACCAGGCATAATACCCACTTTTGCTATTCCAGGAGAGATCACGCCTGGACAATTAGGCCCCACCAAACGCGTTTTTCTTCCCGATATAAAAGATTTTACATTAACCATATCGGCGATAGGAATACCTTCAGTAATACAGATAATCAATTCAATACCTGCATCAGCAGCTTCCATAATAGAGTCGGCTGCAAAAGGAGGCGGAACAAAGATGACGGAAGTATTGGCTCCTGTTGCCTGTCTAGCTTCAGCAACCGTATGAAAAACGGGTAGTCCCAAGTGAGTCGTTCCACCTTTGCCAGGTGTTACACCTCCCAAAACTTCAGTGCCATACTCCAACATCTGTCCAGCATGAAAGGTTCCTTCACTACCCGTAAACCCTTGAACAATAACTTTAGAGTTTTTATCAATTAATACACTCATAAAAATAT
>DASRMY010000160.1:0-6181 GCA_035647695.1 Treponemataceae bacterium
GCACTACACATGCTAATTTTTTAAAAAAGTTTTCTGCATTCCATGTAAAATCGTTTTTCACTTGCTTCCCCCATAGAAAAACTTTTTCGAGGGAGAGGGCCTGTGTGTGCAATTGTGTGAAAAAAACTTTCTTTCGCGATGGGTGGTAATAAAATTGTTATTGCATTAGTTTTTTCCCCAAGCCTAAAAACTTCATCACTACCATGTATATAATCGATACGAGGGTTTTCTTTTGAGAGAGTTTTTTCTTTTAAAAAGTCATCAATAAGGGGTTGTAAAATGCTGACAGCTAAGTCTGTGATTGACGTTTCAAGGCAGGTGTAGTGGCATGTATTGTTTTTGTCCGTGTGCACAAATCCAAAGGAAGTTTTTGAGTTTTTAATGTTGTTTTCAAGTTCTGTTGCAGTTGAATATTCTGTTTTAGTTGCAGCAAGTTTTTCTTGTATATAATTAATTAATGAGCTTTGGTTAACATTATACAAAACACGGTGAATTGGCTCAAATGTAAGTCCGTCGTCATATATATTTACAATTTCGACAAGGGCATATCGACTGGGGTGATCCTGTACTTGTTTTTTTTCTTTGTATTCGTCCCAAATAGCTTTTGCTGTGGCTAGAGAGTGATTTCCATCCCCTACTGCAAACATAAAAGGGGTGCCAGATTCATCTGTGTTATTCTTTTTGATTAATTCAAGTGATGCAATAATGTTTTTCTGAATGTCTGAATTGTTGTTGTCAGCTTTCCAGCCAGTAATATTGCCTGCGTCTATCATTAAATCAATATTGTATAATTCTTTTCCGGATTTTTTTGAAAGCTTACCAGTTTTTTCTACTAAGCTTTTATCTGGATCGTTTACGAGTAGCATGATATGAGGGCATTCTATTTGAGCGCCGTGTCTGATTTTTATTCGAGGAGGAATCCTGTCAATAATTGTTGCCTCTGTTGCGCGTATTTTTGCGTGTGAAAAAGGCCTCCATTCATAGCAGTCAAGATCAACGCAGGTGATTAAGCCTTTTCTAGTTCGACCGTAAGCAGTTTTTCGTTCAAGATAAATCATTGATAAAAGGGGTTTTTTAAAAACAGTGCTAGATAGGTATTTTTCCATTGTTGCGCGAATCTTTTCAATTCTAGTAGCTTTACTAGTATCTTCTAAATATACTTCAGGAAGAATTAGGTGTAATGTAGAAGGGTTTTCTCCAACAATATCAGCTGCTTTTTCCCAGTATGCTTTATCCTGTGTGTATTGATCGCAGGCAACAACTGGCCATTTTGTGAGCATCCCATTATCATGTGGTAATAGAATGTTCGGTGTTTGTAATCCATGTTTATTAATAGCATCCATAATTAGAAAGTATAACGAAAGGCTCTAAAGTATGCTATACTTTGATGTAAAGATGCCTGTTTTAAGGACGACAATTGTTTTTTTTATAGGAGAAATGTATGCCCACAATGGGGCTTGTTCAGACACAAGCAATGAAGCAACAAATGAGACTCTCGCCACAAATGCTTATGGCAGCGAGCTTAATGTATCTTTCTTCTGAGGATCTTTCACAGCGTATATATAAGGAAGCTGAAAAAAACCCTGCAGTTGAAATTACACAGCATGCTACAGTTGAGCAATCATCTGTGCGGTTAAGTCAGTATTATGGCAATGCGAGTTATAGTGATGATTATCAGGCGTTTTTAGAAAGTGTGCCAGCTCGAGAAGAAAGTTTGCAAGACACGCTCCAATCGCAATTAGATTTATTGGTGTTAAATAAAAATGAGTACCGTGTAGGGTATAAAATAATACATAACTTAGATGGCCGTGGCTATAATGTTGAAGATCCTGAAACATTGCTAAATGCTGATGATTCACTTGAATTATTAAAGAAAATGTTACATATTGTACGGCGTTTTGATCCTCCTGGTACAGCTTGTAAAAATGTACAAGAAAGTCTTTTGGTTCAAGCCGAAATAAAAAAAGAACAGCAGATAAACACTCATGGTGCAAGTACTATTCCATCATTAGTGTTTACTATACTTAAAGATTATTTCTTGTTGTTAGGACAACGCTCAGGTAGTATTTGTAAAAAACTTTCAAGCAAGTCTATTTCCTGTAGTGTTGAAGATGTAGAAAATGTGCTTGGTTTTATTCGTACGCTTAATCCTTATCCTGCAGCAAATTATTCGTCGCCATCGAATGTTGAAAATCGGTTTATTACCCCTGAGGCAGTAATTAGGAGAAGAACGAAGCAAGAAATGAAAGAAGATAATAGCGATGCACAATTTGCCATAGACTTTCTAAGGGGCAATGTACCAGAAATAGAAGTGTCATCAGTTTTTAAGGATTTGGCAACTTCGCCACGAGCAAAAAATAAAAGTGAAAAAACAAATAAAAAGTTTGCTGTAGATTCAATCAAAAAGGCAATGATTTTTATTGAGGCGCTTGAACAACGAAGACAAGCTTTGCATAAAATTGTGACTATTCTTGTTCATCGACAAAGCTTGTATTTTGATAAAGGTCCAGGATATTTACAACCCCTACGTATGATAGATATAGCACGAGAGTGTTCGGTTGATGAATCTACTGTATCTCGTATTTCAAATGGTAAATATTTGCTGTGTGATTGGGGGCTTATTGAAATAAAATCTCTTTTTACAGGTGCGGTAAAAACAATAAAGCCAAGAACTGATGCACACGATATATCTGAAGTAAAAGATTCAGCATCGTCTGCCGTTTCAAGGGATTTTGTAATGCATCACATTAAGCTCATAATTGAGGAATACGAAAAAAATACAAAAGGAAAAAAACTATCAGATCAAAAGATTTCTGACATGCTTGCTGAAAAAGGCATACAGGTTGCGCGCCGCACAGTAGCAAAATACCGTAATAATTTGAGTATTAAAGCTTCTTACGATAGATAAGAGAATTTTTGAGGCGTTTTTTTGACCCCCCTAATAAAGAGTGCAAAAATAGATTATACTAGATGTAGAGATGTAATAAAGGGAGGTCATTATCTTGATTGTAGGCATTGACATGGGGGGGACCCATATAGATGGCGTAATTATAAAAGATGAGAGAGTGGTCAAAACAATTAAAAGGTTAACAGATCGAAATGATTTATTTACGTCGATTTGGAAGACCTTAGAAGAATTACTCAAAGACTATGATAAGACAAAAATCAAAAGAATTAATCTAAGCACGACGATATCTACAAATGCAATTGTAGAAAATACGGTTGCGCCTGTTGGAATGATTATTCAATCGGGGCCGGGTTTGCAGAGCGATTTTTTAACCTGTGGAAATGAAAATTCGTTTGTTTCTGGGTATGTAGACCATAGAGGTGTGGTTGTTGAGGATATAGATATTGTTGAAATTGAAAGAGCTAAGAATCTATTCAAAGAAAAAGGGATTGCGTCATCTGCGGTGGTGAGCAAATTTTCAACTCGGAATCCTAAGATTGAATTAACAATAAAAAAAATTTTAGGGAATGAGTTTGAGCCGATAACATTGGGGCATCGTATGTCAGGAAAATTAAATTTTCCCCGGCGAGTGTTTACATCGTATCTGAATTCTGCGGTGCATTCGACCTTTAATCAATTCTCTACAAATATTAAAAAGTCTCTTAAAAAAGAAGGCATTGATACAGATCTTTTTATACTAAAGGCAGATGGGGGGACGATGGATATTGATGCAGCCGAGAAAAAACCGGTTGAAACCATCCTTTCAGGTCCTGCTGCCAGCTTTATGGGTATGAGTGCAATGATTGAGACCCGTAATGATGATGGGATCTTTCTCGATATTGGTGGAACGACGACAGATATCTTTTTTATGGCAGGTCGCCTGCCGCTGTTCGAGCCAGAGGGTGCGAAAATTTCAACATACAATACATTGGTTAGAGCTGTTTACTCTGTATCCATTGGACTTGGTGGGGATAGCTGTGTTCGAGTAGAAAACGGGAATTTGATGATAGGCCCTCGGCGGGAGGGTAGACCCTATGCCTTTGGTGGACCCAGCCCTACACCTACGGATGCGATGATTTATGTGGGATTAATGGATGCGCCAGAGGGGGAGCAAAAAGCTGCAGAGGCTATGAAAGCATTAAGTGAAGACTTACATAGTACTCCTAAAGAGACGGGAGAATTAATCTTAACGACGATGGCAAAGATGATCAAAGCAAAAACAGATGAATTATTACTTGAAATAAATAGCAAGCCAATTTATACCGTAGAAGAGCTGCTTCATGGAAAAATTCTTACGCCTCAATTTGTGAATATAATCGGAGGGCCTGCAGCTGTATTATCCTCGGTTCTTGAAAAGGAATATCAATTCCCTTGTTATTATCCTCATAATTATGATGTTGCGAATGCCATTGGAGCAGCTCTTGCAAAGCCTACTCTCGAAATTACAATGGTAGCTAATACCTCTCAAGGGGTTTTGACGGTTCCAGAATGTGGGGTCTATGAAAAAATTCCAAGGGATTATTTCCTAGAAGATGCAAAAAAAAGAGCAATTGAATTATTGAGGGAATTTGCTGTTTCTAATGGGATGGTAAAAGACGATATAGAAACTGAGATTACGGAGGAAAGTAGTTTTAATATGGTAAGAGGGTTTTCTTTATCTGGAAAGAATATACGAATTAAAGCTCAGGTAAAACCGGGCCATATTCTTAGGTTGAGGAGTGATGATACATGAAAGCAAAAAATAAATTAGGATTAGTTTTTTTTCCTGCCTTTGACTGGGCAATTAGCCCAACGCATCCAGAGCGGGAAGAGAGGCTTTTATATACACAAGATCAAATTTTTGAAGAAGGAATAGGGGACATTGAAGGCATCAAGATGTTTAATCCAATTGTTGCAAAAGATGAGGATATTCAACGCGTTCATTTTTGTGTTCCTGACGTTAAAACACGGTTGACCGAATCGCATTTTATTTCTGTTGGAGGTGCCATTCGGGCTGGTCAAGCTGTCATGACAAAGCAGGTCGATAAATCCTTTGCACTCATTCGTCCACCAGGGCATCATGCTCACCGAGTTGTCTATGGGGATAGAGGCTTTTGTGTGGTCAATGTTGAGGCAGTCATGCTCGAAAAGTTACGCAAAGAATATGGGCCTTTACGAGTTGCTATTGTAGATTCCGATTGCCATCATGGGGATGGGACTGAAGATATTTATTGGAATGATAAAGACACCTTGTTTATTTCTTTTCATCAAGATGGTAGAACCATTTTTCCTGGAACAGGTTCTATTAAAGATCTCGGTGGGCCTTCTGCCTTTGGGTATAATGTTAATATACCTTTGCCTCCGAATACAGGAGATGAAGGGTTTTTGTATGTATTAGAACAGGTGGTAATGCCGATCCTGGAGGATTACAAACCCGATATTATTATTAATTCAGCGGGACAAGACAATCACTATAGTGACCCGATTACCAATATGAATTTTACAGCCCAAGGCTATGCAAAACTAAATCATATTTTAAACCCAGACATTGCAGTGCTTGAAGGTGGTTATTCTATCGAAGGTGCGCTGCCTTATGTTAACTTGGGAATTGTACTGGCTATGGCCGGCCTTGATTACTCACAGGTGCATGAGCCGGACTACGATGAGAAAAAACTACGGCAATCAAAAAGTGTGAGTGATCATATAAAAAAAACTGCCGAAATCGTGCTCGAGCTTTGGAAAAACAAAGAAGCTTTGGGACGAGAAAAGTTTAAAAACGTTGAAGTGGTTCAAAGACATAAACAGGTTTATTACGATACTGATGGGATAATGAATACAGAGGTTCAGCATTTCAAAAGATGTACAAACTGTTCTGGTGTAAACTGGATTGATTCAAGATCAGACAGCGGGTATAAGGTTTTAGCGATCACGATACCAAGAGACGCATGTGTAAGTTGTATTGACGAAGGATATACAATGCATAAAAATCCTTCTAAAGAATATAGTAATGTGTTTTTACAAGATAAGGCACAAGATACGTATCTAAGATAATAAAAAAGGGTTTTCGAGACGGCATCCGCCATGCTTGCCCTCGTAAGAAATCTGGGACTAAAGATAGTGCCAGGACGGGCTAAAAAAATTGTTTTAGGCGGGCGTTTTTCAGTGGACATTTAATCTTGTTGTCCGCATGTTCTTCTTGTTAAAGCTATTGCAATTAATTTGCTTTCTGTCAAAAAACGTATTATACTTATAGAT
>DASRMY010000161.1:0-3604 GCA_035647695.1 Treponemataceae bacterium
GGACAAGGGGGTCCTTATGGCTGAAACCTTATTGTCAAGAATTTCCCAAGACGAAATCCAAAGAATTAAAATCCTACAAGAAGAAATGGCTGTAAATGATTATTACTCAGGAATAAATTTTGCTCGAAAACAAGGCTTAGAACAAGGTCGAGCACAAGAAAAAATAAAAACCGCCCGTAGCATGAAATCTGAAGGTCTTCCTCCTGAGCAAATCAAACGTTTTACTGGACTCTCTGAAGACGAGTATTAGTTTTTAAAACTCTCCCCAAAGCGACTGAAATACTCATCCGTGTAAAAAAACATGTAGGATGTCGCATACGTTATTTCTAAGGTTCATGTTGCAAAGGTAAACATGATGATAAAATTAGTATGTATTTCCTGGATTAAATTTTTTATATTCAAGTGTTGGAATACATTTGTAGTGCTTATCATTTGCGGTAAGTAAAGTTTCGCCATTTTGAACTACCGTTGCAGCTATTAAAGCATCTGCTAACATCATCGCATGACTTAAAGCATATTCTTGCACATAAAACATAGCCCTAGATGAAATTTCTTGTTCTATTTGTATGATTTTTGTATTCCAGTTTAGCATTTGCTTTTGGAATAATTTAAATTCCTCTTTATTTTTCATACCTTGGATTATCTCCATGTATGTTACGACGGATATTGAAAATGGAATAAGATTCTCAACAGCTTTTTTTGCTTTTTCATTTCCTCTTAAATACCAAATAAGAACATCTGTATCAATAATCAAAATTGACGTCCTTTTCTTATATCTCTAACATAGGCATCCACATCTTGACTATGCTCAGAATCCTTCCACATTCCAAAAATCGATATTTTATCATCTTCAGATGATTGCCTTCTTTTTTTTAAAGGGACAATCTTTGCCAGAGCTTTTCCTCTAAATGTAACCGTAACTTCTTGACCATTTACAACATGATCTATAATTTTTCCAGGCTGAATTCTTAGTTCTTTTGTTGAAACTTCCATAAAACCTCCTAGTGCACACTTTAGAGTATACACTCTAAATAAATCAAATGCAAGTCTCGCAAATCTATTCGAGTGTACTTAGTTCCTGCGACATACGTTTTTTCTAACATCGTGTTAGAAATAACTTCGACAGTTTCGGAACGAAACTGTCAAACTAAATCCCTGCAACATCCATGCCGCATACGTTTTTTCAAACGTCCATGTTTGAAAAAACTTCGACAGTTTTGTAAACAAAACTGTCATACGTAGTCCCTGCGGCGTCCATGCCGCATATGTTTATCCTGTTTTATCATGTTAATCTTGCTCTCACAAAAGTGACTGGAGTAGTCTTCCCGCAATATGATGGAAATAAAAAAATATCTAGAAAGTAGAAGGAATAAAATGTCCTATATAGTTTGAATTGCTTCAATAAAGGAATCGTTATCTTCACTATTTCTTACTGCAACTCTGATATATTGGCTTCCTTCAATACCTTTTTTACCGGTAAGGTCTTTCATAAAAAGATTTTTTTCGTTTAAAAGTTTTTTCGTTAATTCTCGAGCACTAATCGATGTTGTAATTTTACATAAAAAATAATTTGCTTGTGAATTATATACTTTAAAAATACCTGTTTTTGTAAGTAAGCTATAAAAGCGTTCACGTTCTGAAATTATTTTTTTACACGCTGTTTCGTAGTCTTTTTTATATTTACCGATTATTTGTAGGAAAAATTCCCCAAAGGAATTTATGTTCCATATAGATAATTTTTTTCTTACTTGTATAATTACGTCTGGATTTGAGCAAGCGAGAACACCAAGTCGAATGCCTGGAACGCCATAGCTTTTACTAATGCTTTTTATAATTATGAGATTTTTATATGTATCGAGGACTTCTTGTGTAAAGACAGATGCTTCTTTTCCATATGAACAAAAATCTATAAAGGATTCATCTAAAACAAGGGTTTTATTGTTTTCTTTCATTGTATCTAAGAGCCTTAATACATCTTTTGCAGGTATAAAATTCCCCGACGGGTTGTCAGGGTTTATGAGTAAAAGAGTATTGCATTCTGTAGACCATTTTAGAAGATCATCTATGGTATATGATATATCTTTCGGATAAAACGAAATAATTTCATGGGAGGGGAGGCTTTCGTGATATTCGTTAAATGAAGGATAAACTATACCGACAGATCCTTTTAAGACAGAATCAAGGGAACGAATAAGTTCCGCAGCACCATTTCCAACTAAAATGTGTTTTTCATCAACAGAAAACATTTTCCCGGCAAGAAGATTTTGTACATTTAAACCTGAAGGATACTGTGAAAGTAAGTCATAAAAATTATGCTCCATTTCATTGAGCATAGCTGAATTGGGAAAGTAGGGATTTACTAAATAACAAAAATCTTTCATACCATTAAAACGCCAGTATCCCCCATAGCGTTTTTCCATACGATTGAGTTTTATGTCTGGATTATCTTCAAAAAGTACTTCTGCTATGTCCTTATCTTGTACATCATCTATTTCATACCATTTGTGATCGCTTAAGCAAAGTGCTTTCAGTTCATTTTTTTCGAGCGTTGTGACAACACGTAAAACTTGTTCATAATACTCGTTATTACCCATAGCTTTAGAATACGCTTCTAAAAAAGGAACATAGGAATCTCGTAAATACTCTTTTGAAAACTTATAAATATTTACCGTTTTATAATAAGAATCAATATCCTTATAATTAAAAATTTTTTTTGGAACAAATTGCGTGATTACGTTTTCAGAATCTATTTGTACTACCGTGCCATCCATCCATGCTTCGTGCTTTGCAACAACGGCTAAACTTGGCTCTTTATTTTGTAGTAAATCGCTAATTATTCTATCTTCAAAAATTAAATCGCTTTCAAGTAAAAGAGTGTCATCTTCAAGAAGATTGTCTTTTGCAAGGTATAATGAATAAATATTATTTGTTTTGTCGTATACATCATTGGAAATATATTCAATTTTCATTTTACCAAACTGAGAACCGATGAGGTCGATGACATTTTGTTTTTGATAGCCTACAACTAAAATACATTTTTGTATTCCATTTGTTTCTAGAGCATGAAGCGCTCTATGTATGAGTTTTTTCCCATTAATTTCAAGCATACACTTGGTATTGTTTTGTGTGTATTTTCCTAAACGGTTACCCATTCCTGCGGCTAAGATTATCGCTTGCATACAAACCTACTTCTCTTTTATATTACCCTTCATTATACATGAAAAACGAGACTTAGACAAGAATAGAGCAGTTTTTCTTTCTTTGATAACTTTCTTTCCTTTTTATCTTAATTCGATAAGGTAAAAAACATTAAAGATGTTGTTATAATACTTAAGATTGTTGTTACAACAGGGGCGTATTGGTTAAAATAAAATAAAAATGAGTTTGTTTTTACGTTTATAATTGTTTCTGGCGTTATAACATCATTTTTTCTTATTTTTTTCCCCGTTATATCTGTTATAGCAACACTATCGTTTGTATTTTTGTTCTTGTCTACACCACCAGCAAGGGCAACATAATATTCCCAGTTTCTATCTGGTATGTATGGAAATCGATTTGGTTTGAGTACTGCACCTGCGACTGTTACAAAGTATTGCCTAAAGGG
>DASRMY010000162.1:0-6362 GCA_035647695.1 Treponemataceae bacterium
GATTATGGAGGTATCAAAATGAAAAAGTCAATTCTGGTTCTTGTGCTCATTTCTTTTTTAATAATACCAGTTTTTACAGAAGAGGGGGTTACAAAAAAGCCTGTTGCAGAAGAGGGTGTTGTTGATAGAGGACCTCATATTGAATTTAGTGTTAATCTCATTGGGTTGTTTTTTGGGACATATACGGGACGAGTAGAGGTGCCGCTTGTTTCTTCAGGTGTTGTGTCGTTAGGTCTTCGAGGTACATATACGAATATGGATTTCCTTGGAACTAAAAATACTGGGTTTGAAATTATAGCCGATTTTAGAGTGTATCCTGGTGAATATATTAAGGATATGTATTTTGGTGTTCAAAGTGGATACTCTTCTCTCGCAATGACGCTTGGGGGTAATGCGCCGTTAGAGACTGCTTCTCTTCCGGTTATGGTAGTTTTTGGCCAGAAAAAGGTCAAAAGAAATTTTTCGTTTGATGTTGGAGGGGGCATAGGCAAAAAAATTTGGCTAGGACTTAATGAAGCCGACTCGCAAACGCTAAACAAGTTTCCTTTTAACCTGGCCTATGACTGGTATTTTCTCATAGGATATCAATTGTAAAAAACGTACATCACTTTGGGAGGGGCTCCCCCCCAGTGGTGTGCATAATAGCTAGGGAAATACATGAATTTATCAATTATAATTGGATTTTCGCTGCCACTATTAGGAACAACACTTGGCAGTGCGATGGTTTTTTTTATTAAAGATAAGGTAAACCAAAAAGTAGAAAAAGTTTTATTGGGATTTGCTGCTGGTGTTATGATTGCCGCGTCTGTATGGTCATTGCTTATTCCTGCAATAGAGATGGCCGAAGCATCTGGTAAAATTCCATGGTTAGCTGCTTGTCTTGGTTTTTTAGCCGGTGCTCTGTTTTTACTAATACTCGATAATATAATACCTCACTTACATTTGCATTCAGATACTCCAGAAGGCCTTCCTTCGACGATGAAAAAAAACACAATGCTTGTCTTTGCAGTTACCTTGCATAATATTCCTGAGGGTATGGCTGTTGGTGTTGTCTACGCGGGGCTTATGGCGCAAAATACATTAATAACAGCATCTGGCGCCTTGGCGTTGTCGATTGGTATTGCAATTCAAAACTTTCCAGAAGGGGCAATTATATCTATGCCGCTTAAGGCAACAGGCATTTCTAGAAAAAAAGCCTTTTTGTATGGGTTTTTATCTGGCGTTGTTGAACCAATAGCTGCCTTTATTACAATTTTGCTAACTGCTTTAATAACTTCGATGCTTCCTTTTTTACTTGCTTTTGCAGCAGGTGCTATGATTTATGTTGTTATCGAACAGCTTATTCCCGAAAGCCAAGCTGGCGAACATTCTGATGTTGGGACCATTGGTGCTATTGTTGGCTTTGCCATAATGATGGTGCTAGATGTTGCTTTAGGATAAAAACAGCCTCTCATGAACTTCATGAAAGGCTGTTTTTAATTAAAATTAATCTAATTACAATACTTTTCGCCACTTCCATATTTTTCATAGATAAAATCAATATCTTTATCTCCACGTCCTGAAAGATTAACTAAAATAGCTTTTTGAGGGTTTTCTTTTGCATATTTCATAGCGTGAGCAACTGCATGTGAGCTTTCTAAGGCCGGTATAATGCCTTCAAATCTAGATAATTTAAAAAAAGCCTCAAGAGTTTCCTCGTCATTTGCCATTACATAGTTTACTCTGCCTGCATCATTAAGCATGCAGTGTTCTGGACCAGCTCCAGGGTAGTCTAAGCCTGATGCAATAGAGTAAACAGGTGCAGGTTCGCCATCATCATTTTGCAAAAGGTATGTTTTAAATCCGTGAAGAATGCCCGATTTACCATAACTAATACTTGCCGCATGATCGCCTTTTGCTAACGATCGCCCAGAAGGCTCAACTCCAATAAGATTAACAGCTTTGTCCTCTAAAAAGCCACTAAAAATACCCATGGCATTTGAGCCTCCGCCAACGCACGCACAAACAGCGTCTGGTAATTCTCCTGTCATATCTAAATATTGCTCCCGTGCCTCAATACCTACAATGTGTTGAAAATCTCTTACCATCATAGGAAAGGGATGTGGCCCCACAACAGATCCTATGCAGTAAATGGTGTTTATGGGATCTTTTAGGTATGCGTCAAAAGCGGAATCTACAGCTTCTTTTAAGGTTTTAAGTCCATGTGTTACAGGTATGACTTTTGCTCCAAGCATTTCCATTCTAATCATATTGGGATACTGTTTTGCAATATCAACCTCACCCATATGAATTTCACATTCTAAACCAAAGTAGGCAGCCGCAGTTGCTAATGCTACACCATGTTGCCCTGCTCCTGTTTCTGCTATTAGGGTTTTTTTGCCCATGTGCTTGGCTAAAAGAGCCTCGCCCATACAATGGTTTAATTTATGTGCTCCAGAATGATTTAAGTCTTCGCGTTTTAAATAAATACGACCGCCACATAGTTCGCTCAATCTTTTGCAATAGTAAACTGGTGTTGGACGACCTTGAAAATGTTTTCTAATAGAGCGTAGTTCCATGATAAAATCGTGACTTTTACTAATTTTATAGTATGCGGCAGTAATATTATCCATTTCTTTTTGAAGTTCTGGTGGAACAAAAGAACCTCCCCATCCATTATAAAAACCTTTATTGTCTGGATAATTTTTAAAATGATTCATTTCTTTCCTCCTTGTATTGTGTTTCTGTATGTAGTAACACCATACAGCTATGTGAAATTTTTGTCAATTGTTTTTAAAAAATTAATACCACATTTCTTGCATGTGTGCTGAGTTGACAACAAGTTGTCAGGGGCTATCCTTTTACTATGACCTTGCAGCAGTTAAAGCAATAGATTTTAATTATGTTGCATCGAGTGATTAATCAAACTAATATGGACGTTATTTTGAAAATATCATATACTTATATAAGCTTAGTAAAATCGAAGTTGTTTAATTTGAACAGCTTCCAAGAAGGAGTTACATATGAAATATGTGTGTACAGTTTGTGGGTATGTGTATGACCCTGCGGAAGGAGATCCAGATAGTGGTATTGCACCAGGAACTGAATTTGCTGATATACCAAATGATTGGGTGTGCCCTTTATGTGGTGTAGGCAAAGATGATTTTGAAGCTCAATAAGGTAATTGCCTGCTATTTTGTGTAAAAAAAATAGCAGGGTTTTTATAAAATATAGTAATATATCTATTAAGGAGTAATAAAATGGATTATTTAAATATTGTTTCGGTTCTAGGCCGTCAAATAATTGATTCTAGAGGATATCCGACTGTAGAAGCCGAGGTAGTTCTTAACGATGGTTCTGTTGGTATTGGAGCTAGTCCATCTGGAGCTTCAACTGGACGGTATGAAGCACTAGAATTGCGAGATGGTGATAAATCTCGATATGCTGGAACAGGTGTTAGTAAAGCGGTAAATAATATAAACACAGTAGTAGCAAAAGCGCTGGTGGGTGCTAATCCTTTAGATACATATGCTGTTGATCAATTAATGATTAAAGCAGATGGAACAAAAGATAAGTCTAAATTGGGTGCGAACGCAATGTTGGCTGTTTCAATTGCAACGGCTAAAGCAGCTGCAAATGCGCTAGAAATACCATTGTATAAGTTTTTAGGTGGTACAAATGCCAATACGCTTCCTGTTCCTATGATGAACATTCTTAATGGTGGTGCACATGCATCTAATTCTGTAGACTCACAAGAATTTATGATTATGCCAGTTGGAGCCCCCTCTTTTAGTGAAGGCTTACGTTGGAGTGTTGAAGTTTATCATGTTCTTGCTACCATTTTAAAAGAAAAGGGGCTTGCTACTAGTGTGGGCGATGAAGGTGGTTTTGCGCCTGACTTAGAAGGTGATGAAGCTGCGTTAGATTTAATTGTTGAAGCTATTGAAAAAGCTGGATACAAAAGTGGAAAAGATTTTGTACTGGCTATGGATCCTGCAGCTAGTGAATGGAAGGGCGCCAAAAAAGGTGAATATGTATTGCCAAAAAGTGGTAAAAAATTTCAATCAGCTGAGTTAGTAGCATATTGGAAAAACCTTACCGAAAAATACCCTATTTATTCATTAGAAGATGGACTAGATGAAGAAGACTGGGAAGGTTGGGGATTATTACGCAAAGAACTTGGTGAAAAAGTGCAACTTGTGGGTGATGATCTTTTTGTAACTAATACTGAGCGTCTTGCAAAAGGGATTGAATTAAAAAGTGCAAATTCAATTCTTATTAAACTAAACCAAATTGGTACAATTTCTGAAACATTCGATGCTATTAAAATGGCTCATAAAGCTGGTTATACAGCAGTTGTTTCTCATCGATCTGGTGAAACAGAAGATACAACAATAGCAGATCTTGCTGTTGCTTTAAATACCGGACAAATTAAAACAGGTGCTCCTGGGCGTAGTGAACGAGTATGTAAATACAATCAATTATTACGAATAGAAGAAGAACTAGGTGCTGCCGCAGAATATTCTGGCATTAAAACGTTTAATCAAGAATATTAATTATGGTAAAACCGGAAAGCACATGCCTTCCGGTTTTTTTTATTCTGTTTTTATTTGTTTTACAACTGTGTCTGCATACGTTTTAATGTTCTAAACCCACCACTTAAATTATAAACGTGATTAAATCCACTATTCATTAGTTGTCTTGCGGCGACATATCCACGCAACCCTATAGTACAAAAAACAAAAACAGGTTTGTTTTTATCAAGTTCTGCAATCCGAGGGCGCAGCTCATCTACAGGAATCTGTATACTATGTGGTAATTCACCCATAATGCGTTCTTCTGCAAATCGTGAATCTAAAATTTGCACCTTGCCCGCTTTGGCTTTTTCATTTATTTTTTCATACTCTTCAGCATACCAAGGATTCATGTCACCGCTGAGTATATTAGATGCAGTATAGCCAAGCATGTTTACTGGGTCTTTCGCTGAGGAAAAAGGCGGTGCATAACAAAGCTCAAGTGTATGTAAGTCGTTTACTGTTGCTCCCAGTTGCATAGCCGTTGCTAAAACATCTATGCGCTTTTCTACCCCCTCATAGCCAATAGCCTGAGCTCCAAATATTTTACCGCTTGCGTCAAAGAGCATTTTCATTTGCATGGGTGTTGCACCAGGATAATAACTGGCATGAGAATGTGGATGAATGTAAGTTTTATAATAAAGTCGTTCGTTTTTTTTGTCTGTACATGAAGAGTCTGCCAGTATAAAGCCATCACGTAATAATGACTCTTCTGTTAAACCGACCGAGGATGCGGTGAGCTCAAAAACTTTTAATACTGAACTACCCCAAGAAACATTTGCAGATATTTTTGCTCCTAAAACGTTTGCAGCAACAGCATAGCCTTGTCTGTTTGCGGGTCCTGCCAAAGGAATATGGTCCTCTTTTTGACGTACCCCATTAACTATGTTTACAACATCACCTACTGCATAAATATCGGGGTCAGATGTTTGCATGTATTTGTTAACTGCAATTGTTTTGCACATACCAATTGTGAGTCCGGCCTTTTCTGCAAGACTACTTTCTACGTTTACACCAACAGATATAACAACGAGACCTGTATCTATTTTTTTACCGTTGTTAGTTTGTATGTGAATGGGGCGTGCTTTTGTAATAGGCTTGTTTTGAGTAATTTTTGTTACTCCGGTGTTTAACCAAATTGAAACTCCTTTGCTTTGCAAGTGTTCATGTAGAATATGTGCCATGTCGTGATCGACAGATGCAATAATATGCGAGGAAAATTCTATGACAGTAACATCGAGGCCTGCTTTTTTTAAGTTTTCAGCAGTTTCAATGCCAATAAATCCGCCTCCAATTACAACCGCAGATCTACTATTATTATTTTGTATATATTCTTTAATTTTAACAGTGTCTGGGACAGTTTGTAGTGTAAAAACACCATCGTAATCTACTGTATTTGGAAAAATATTTTTAGCAGATGCTCCAGTAGAAAGAATAAGTTTATCATAGCTTTCTGTATACTGTTTACCAGTTTGAAGGTTTTTAACAATAACAAATTTATCTTTCTTGTTAATTTCTAAAACTTTGTTCATTGTTCGAATATCTATATTAAAGCGATCTCTAAACAATTGTGCTTCTGTTACAACCAAAGACTCTTTATTAGCAATTATTCCGCTAATATAATATGGTAAGCCACAACTTGCATATGAAACACAGGGGCCTTTTTCGAACATAATAATGTGGGATGTTTCATCCAGCCGCCTTAGTTTTGCCGCTGCACTTGAACCACCAGCAACAGCTCCCACAATGAGTATTTTCATACGCACCTCCATTTTTTCTTGGTTGTTCACAGAGAGAGTACTGTATTAT
>DASRMY010000163.1:0-2022 GCA_035647695.1 Treponemataceae bacterium
AATATAAGTAATAATTTTGATGCCGTCATTTCAAAAATTAGTTCTACAATTCTTATCATCTTTTATATCCCATTTTTGTTTGTTTTTGTTGGAAACTTATCTGTACTTGAATATTCTCGAGAATTTTTAGTCCTTTTTTTATTACTTGTTTTTGCTTGTGATTCTTTTGCTTGGTTTTTTGGGGTTCTTTTTGGTAACGGAACACGAGGACTTATTAGTGTTAGTAAAAACAAAAGTCTTATAGGTTTTATAGGTGGAATTGTATCAACTATAGCAATAGCCTATACGTATTCGTTGTTTTTTCCACATGTTTTTTTAGGTTATCATATTAAAGTAAGTATTACTGGCTTATGCACAGCTTTAGCCGCTATTTGTGGCGATTTAGCAGAAAGTGCCTTAAAACGCTCTGCAGCCGTTAAAGACTCTGGATCCATCATGCCTGGACGAGGTGGTATAATGGATTCTATAGATTCAATCTTGTTTGCAGCACCAATATACTATATGCTAATTATGTTTTTCTTTGTCTAATGTAGGTGTGTTATGAAAAAGATTGTCGTTTTAGGTTGTACTGGTTCTATAGGTACTAGTACTTTAAATATTATACGTGAATTTCCACGCAAGTTTACCATTTGTGGACTAACAGCACATCGACAAGAAAAAAAATTATTAAAATTAGCAAAAGAATTTAATTGCTCTAATTTTTTACTAACAAATAACAATAAAAACGCTATAAAAAATGTAATTGAAAACGCTGATGCTGATATAGTTGTTAATGGGATAGCTGGCTCAGCAGGTTTGAAACCCTCTATATATACCTTAGAAAATGGTATCGATTTGGCTCTTGCTAATAAAGAAACTATAGTAATGGCAAGCACAATTGTTAAAAATTTGGCTCAAAAAAATAACTGTGCAATTTTACCAGTTGACTCTGAACATTCTGCCCTTTTTAATTTAATTGAAAACTATGGTACACATGCGATAGACTCAATTATTCTTACCGCGTCTGGAGGACCATTTAGAAATTGGCAAAAAAGCAAAATTGACATTGCTACTCCAGAAGATGCTTTACAACACCCCACATGGAATATGGGTACAAAAATAACAATAGACTCTGCTAGTTTGGCAAACAAGGGTTTGGAGGTTATAGAAGCATGTCATTTATTTAATATTTCACCAGAAAAAGTGCATGTAAGTGTTCATCCCCAAAGTTTAGTTCATTCACTCATACAAACAAAAGACGGTGTATTGTATGCACAAATATCTAGGCCTGATATGAGATATCCTTTATTATCAGCCTTAACATGGCCCGAATACTGTCCTAATTCATTTGAAAAACTAGATTTAACCGCCTTGATGGGGCATAAAACAGAAAAAAATCCGGCAGGAGATGGTATAAACATGCAATTTTTTCCTGCTCGTATAAATGATTTTCCTATGTTATCACTAGCTTATACAGCTCTTAACAAAGGTGGCGCATCTACAATAGCTTATAACGCTGCAAATGAGGTTGCCGTTGCAGCATTTTTACAAAAAAAAATACAGTTTTCTGGCATTAGTACTATTACTCAAAAAGTGTTACATGAAGATTGGAGCACACCCGTACATACTATTGATGATGTGTTTTATTATGATACGAAAGCACGAAAAGTAGCAGAAAAATCGCTTATCAATATACAGAATGGAGAAGGTTTTTGATTATAATTTATGGATTAATAGGCCTAGGAATAATAATATTCATACATGAGCTTGGGCATTTTGTTGCAGCCCGACTCAGTGGTGTTAAAGTTGAAACGTTCTCAATTGGTATGGGACCTGTTTTATTAAGAAAAAAAATAGGAGCAACCGAATATAGGCTATCATTATTTCCTTTAGGTGGTTATTGTGGAATGAAGGGGGAAAAGGCTTTTCAAGAGGCATTAGAAAATGAATTGGACTCTATTAAAAAAGAAAAAGATAGTTTTTATGGTGTTCATCCCTTAAAACGTATTTTTATAGCATTTGCAGGTCCATGTACAAATTTAT
>DASRMY010000164.1:0-2132 GCA_035647695.1 Treponemataceae bacterium
CATATAGACTCTATAGTTACTGATAATTTTAAAACAAAAAAAACGTTGCAAGAAATTGCTGTTAAATATGCTGAAAAAAACCCAGAAGGAGATTCCTTTACGAGAGAAAACTGTCTTATTAATCCACTAACACCATCGCTCTTACAAGCAGCAGGAAAATCAAAACGCTTTGGCAGCATAAAAATACAAGATTTTATACATATTTTTAACAATGAGTACCATCAGCAATTTACTGCTTTTACAGCATATCTTAATAATGATACCCTTTGTATTGTGTTTAGGGGAACAAACGAAACTATAGCAGGATGGAAAGAAGACTTTGATATGTGTGTATTAAATCCAATACCCTCACAAAAAGATGCCCTTAGTTATTTAGAAAACATAGCTAAAAAAACACGAAAAAAAATACAGTTAATGGGCCATTCAAAAGGCGGTAATCTGGCTATTTATGCAAGTGCTTTTTGTTCGCGTAAAACAAGCAAACAAATAACTACCGTTTATAATTATGATGGACCCGGATTTTTACCTGAAGTAACTAAAAAAAAGTGTTTTAAACATAATGCATCACGAGTACAAACCTTTGTGCCCCAATCTTCTCTCGTTGGCTTATTACTTGATCACCCCGATGATTATACCATTGTGCAAAGCACTGAAAAAACAGGAATTACCCAGCATGATCCATTTTCTTGGGTTTTAGAGGGCCCCCATTTTAAAACAGTCGATTCCTTAACTAAGGATGCTCTTTTTTTACAAAAAACCATAGCATCCTGGTTAGATAATCTTACTATCACAGAGCGGGAACATTTTTTATCTGTTTTATATACTATTATTGACCAAACAGGTGTGTGTTCCCTTAATGATTTTGGTAAAAATTGGGCAAAACACTCTGGGGTAGTACTTAACTCTTTACGCACAGTAAATAGAGAAACGCGTAAAATTGTATGGAATATTATGCAGCTCTTTTTTCAAGCAGTAAGGTCGAATATACCACAAACAAATGCTTTGCAAAATTTCATAAGTCAATTTATACATTAATTTTATTACATAAAAAAGGCTGCCCATACATTTTGGACAGCCCAGCTTAAAACTCACAATAAGTGCATATTTGTTTGTTACAAATAGTTATTTTGAGATAACACGTGCCATTTCGCACACTTTGTTTGAATAACCCCATTCGTTATCATACCATGCCACAACTTTTACAAATGTAGAATCAAGTGCAATACCTGCCTTAGCATCAAACACTGATGTACATGGTTCCCCACGGAAATCTGTAGCTACTACAGAATCTTCTGTATAACCAAGTACTCCGCTAAGCTCGCCGTCTGCAGCTTTTTTCATAGTTGCGCAAATTTCTTCATATGAAGCACCTTTTTCTAGCTCTACAGTAAGATCTACTACAGAAACGTTAGAAGTAGGAACGCGCATTGCCATACCAGTAAGTTTTCCGTTAAGAACAGGAAGAACTTTACCTACAGCTTTTGCAGCACCAGTTGATGATGGAATAATGTTTTCAAGAATTCCACGTCCGCCTCTCCAGTCTTTTTGTGAAGGGCCGTCAACTGTTTTTTGTGTTGCAGTTGTAGCGTGAATAGTAGTCATAAGACCACGTTTGATTCCGTATGCATCATTAATAACTTTTGCTAAAGGTGCAAGACAGTTTGTAGTGCAGGAAGCATTAGAAATAATATCTTGTGCTTTATATTCTTCATGGTTTACACCATATACAAACATAGGTGTTGCATCTTTTGAAGGTGCTGACATAATAACTTTTTTAGCACCAGCTGTAATATGTTTTCGAGCAGTTTCGTCTGTTAGGAAGAACCCAGTTGACTCAACAATAACTTCAGCTCCAACTTCATCCCATTTAAGATTTGCAGGATCCCTTTCTGATGTTAGACGGATTTTATTACCGTTAACAATCATAACATCACCTTCAACTTTAACATCACCTTTAAATCGACCATGGACTGAGTCATATTTTAGCATGTATGCAAGATAATCAGAATCGAGAAGATCATTAATTCCAACAATCTGAATATCATTACTAAAATTTTCTACTGCAGCACGAAATACCATACGTCCAATACGACCAAATCCGTTAATTCCTACTTTAATCATGAAAAATCTCC
>DASRMY010000165.1:0-6035 GCA_035647695.1 Treponemataceae bacterium
GAAGAATCTTTATAGGCCGCGGAAACGGAAGCCGCACCCCACAAGCATTACTATCAAAAGAATATCTACAAGGTTCAAGCGGAGCAACGTTTGACCCTATCTTTGCATTAGGAAGCGAAATTACCATAGAAGCACATAAGGACATGGATTTTGCCTTTATCACAATAGTTGCAGAATCACGTGACGAATTAATAGCTTTAGCTGAAAAATACCATGCGTGGACAACAATAGAGCGTACCTTTCATCAAGCAGATAGACATAATCAAGCCCAATTAGACAGAGAGGGATTTAAAGACAACATGCTTCAAAACACCCTTAAAGTCTTGTCAGCACTCATTTACCCTTATAAAGATCTCCGTGCAAAAACTGAAATATTGTCCAAAAACACATTAGGACAAACTGGGCTATGGCGATTTGGCATATCTGGAGACTATCCAATTCTCTTATTATCTATTGAAAAAGACAGCCAACTTGATACTTTCAGCGATGCTCTCTTGGTTTTTAAACATTTGCGAAACCGTGGTTTTAAAATAGACCTTGTTGTACTCAATAAAAAACCCACCGATTATGCGGCCGAATTACATGGAAAAATCCACCGCATCATTACCCAGGCTGAGTGTGATAATTATCTAAACATACGAGGAGGGCTCTATATTCTCGCAAGTGAACAGATGCAATACGAAGAGATAATTCTCCTAAAAACTGCTGCACACGTTGTACTAGAAGGAAAAAAAGGAGCCTTGCACCTACAACTACCCGATTATTCGGTACCAGTTTATCACCTCCCTCGATTTACTCCATCACTTGCAGTTGAGCCACAAAAGCCCATTGCGTTACCAAAACCAGATGGTTTAGAATTTTATAACGGGTTTGGCGGATTTAGCTCTGACGGGCAAGAATATCATATTTTGCTAGAGCCAGGTAAAACAACACCAGCTCCTTGGGTAAATGTGATAGGCTATCCTAATTTTGGCTTTATGGTTACCGAAACAGGCAGTCAAACAAGCTGGACAGAAAATAGTGGCGAAAACCGACTAACACCATGGTCAA
Organism: Treponemataceae bacterium; assembly: GCA_035647695.1. Taxonomy (GTDB): domain Bacteria; phylum Spirochaetota; class Spirochaetia; order Treponematales; family Treponemataceae; genus CETP13. Next base: position 1,051 of record DASRMY010000165.1, read on the forward strand.
ACGATCCAGTCAAAGATCCATCGGGTGAAATCCTTTACCTACGCGATGAAGAAACAGGTCAAATTTGGTCACCAACACCGCAACCAGCAAATGCAAACCAACCTTACCGAGTACGCCACGGAGCTGGGTATACAATATTTGAACACCAATCACATGGAATACAACACACGCTAACTCTTTACGCCAGTCCATCTGATCCTGTAAAAATAATTAATTTACAACTAACAAACCTATCAAATCGCAATCGCAGAATCACAGCAACCCAATACATCGAATGGATTTTAGGCACAACAAAGGCAAAAAACAGCGCCTTTATTATTCCAGAATATCACCATGAAACAGAAAGCCTCTTAGCAACCAATCCATATAATAGTGAGTTTTGCGAAAAAACAGCTTTTTTAACAGCAAGCAAAAAAATTCATGGAATGACAGCCGATCGCACCGAATTTATTGGACGAGCTGGAACATACAAAGAACCCCTTGCCTTAAAAAGGTTGGGACTTGATAAACGTATTACAGCAGGCGAAGACCAATGTGCCGCCCTACAAGTGCATATAGATTTACCTATTGAATCAAGCGAAGAAATATATTTTGTACTGGGACAAGGAAACGATCGCACCGACGCAATTGAATTAATTGAAAAATACCGCGATAAAAAAGCAGTGGAACAAGCCTATGAAAAAACTCATGAGTATTGGGATGGATTATTAAACACAATCGAAGTAAAAACACCCGATACAGCCATGAACATAATGCTAAACCGGTGGAGCCTTTACCAAGCACTCTCTTGCCGTATCTGGGGGCGAACAGCCTTTTACCAATCAAGCGGTGCATATGGAGCACGAGACCAGCTTCAAGATGTTTTAGCACTCCTTTCAATTCAACCCGACATTGCACGCGAACAAATACTACGCTCAGCAGCTCATCAATTTGAAGAAGGGGATGTCCTGCATTGGTGGCACCCACCTACTGGCAGAGGCGTACGCACAAGATTTAGCGATGACCTTTTATGGCTACCATTTGTAACCTCCCAATACATAAAAGTTACAGGTGATATGACAATACTTGATGAAAAAATATCCTTTTTACAAGGAGACATCTTAGCAGAAAGTGAAGACGATCGTTATGGATATTATCAAAGCACCAATGAAAAATACCCTCTCTACGAACACTGTATACGAGCTATAGAAAAAGGCTCTACAACTGGAGAACATAATTTACCACTCATAGGTGGTGGAGACTGGAACGACGGGATGAATCTAGTTGGAATACAAGGAAAAGGAGAAAGTGTATGGCTAGCCTGGTTTTTGATTGATGTGCTAAACCGATTTGCAGAAGTATGCGAACTGCGCCACAAAACAACAAAAGCAAATTTATACCGTCAACGTGCACACATGTATACCAAAGCAGTAGAAGAACACGCATGGGACGGCAAATGGTACCGACGCGGTTATTACGACAACGGAGTTCCCCTCGGATCACATACAAACACAGAAGGAAAAATAGACGCCATAGCCCAATCCTGGTCACTACTCAGTAACGCAGGTGATACAGAACGAGCAAAAACAGCCATGCAATCTCTCATCGACCAATTAGTATTAGAGGAACAACGACTATTACTACTGTTTACACCACCCTTTGACAAAACACCCCAGGAACCTGGATATATAAAAGGATACCTACCTGGAATACGTGAAAATGGTGGACAATATACCCATGCGGCCACATGGACAGCTTGGGCGTTTCGCAAACTGCTTGACGGCAACCGAATTGGACAACTATTTAATTTACTCAACCCAATATACCATGCAGATACAGCTGAAAAAGCACAAACCTACCGAGTCGAACCATACGTACTCTGTGCTGATATCTACAGCAAAGAGCCCTATATTGGCCGCGGTGGGTGGACATGGTATACAGGATCTTCATCATGGTATTATCGCCTAGGAATAGAAGCCATGTTAGGATTCACCAAAATAGACAACACCCTGCGGATAGAACCTGTTATTCCTGAAACATGGGATTCGTTTAAACTTACATACCGTTATGAAAAATCCACCTATGCTATTACGGTAGAAAACCCCAATAAAAAACAAAGCGGACTAACAAAACTTATTATTGATGGGAAAACAATGCCGACAAACGAAATAACGTTAGAAAAAAACAGCGGCGAACATACTGTCACTGTTATAATGTAAAAAAAAGGCCATCCTTTTAGACATCATCGCTCTCTATGTGGTTTTCCCCACGTGTGTGGGGAAAACTCTTGTAGCATTGTGACAAACAGAGTTTAGTTTTTCCTTGCAGTTATTAGAAGAAAATCTGGTTTATGAATGTTGCCTTTATACCCTGGATACTTCTCAATGATACCAGGAGAAGGAACTAACAATTAGATCAAAGCTATATTTGTCTTTCTTTAATTTTTTTATCATTCTCTTTTTCCTCATTAGTCAGTAGATCAATTTTTTTCTAAATCTTAAACCTCTAAGAAAGCCGTAATTATAAAGCCCCATATCATTTTATTATTGTAAAAAACAGAACAAACAAAAAAGCCCATCCTTTTGGATGGGCTTTTGCGGGAGTGACGGGACTCGAACCCGCGGTCTTCGGCGTGACAGGCCGACGCGATAACCAGCTTCGCTACACCCCCGTGTCCTTATAATATTATACAAAGCAATTTTTTTTGTCAATACATAAAACCTTTTTTTAACATATTTCTTCTAAATCTCATCAGACCAAAGGCAGAAGGTCCGGTCTACGAAAGCGAAAAAAGCAACAAAAGGAGCAGTTCATGCTGAAAAGCGAGTACGCATGCAGCTTACATTGAGCTTTTATTGACTTTTATAATAATGTTCTTATGCTAAACAATTGAAACTTGATTTTATCAACAACGACCAGTTTCAATGTTAAGCCGAAATACATTACACTGTCGGCATGTTCCGTAAAAGAGATGCCAACGCCTTGCAGCGATGGTGCAACAGGTAGACACCCTAGATTGACGTACTAGTTCGAGAGGAATAAAAGTTCAAGTCTTCTTCGCCACTCATTAGTTTCTGAGCCTTTGGTGTTGGAAGCTTTTTTTGTTTAAAACTAGTTTTTTTTAAAATAGATAATTTTACAAACCTGTGATATAATTATAGCTATGAGAGTTAAAACTGTAAAAAAAAATCAGTGGATGCTTTGATAGCACATGTTAAAAAGACAAAAAACGATGCCTGGGATGAACCACATTTATTGTTAGATCATCTTATGGGAACGGCCTCAAGAGCTGGTGCTTTTGCAAATTCATTTAATTGCAAACAATGGGGAGTTGCCTGTGGAATGATCCACGATATAGGGAAAAGCTCTCAAGCTTGGCAGCGATATCTATGTTTGAAAAGTGGGTACGATGTAGAAGCGCATTTAGAAGGCAAGCCAGGCAAAGAAGATCACTCTTCTCCAAGCGCAAAAGTTGCAGAGGAATTGTTTGGAAGAGAATTAGGTCGTGTGTTATCGTACTGTATTGCAGGTCATCATACAGGATTACCAGATTGGACAGGCTCTCAAAGTTCTCTTTCTTTTAGAATTCAAAATACAAAAACCTCTTTTATTCATTCTGATTTTATAGATAAAACAAAAAATCTTAAGCTGCCTGTGCCTCCATGGAAATTTAATCCACAGGGAATTGACATGTCTTTGTGGATTAGAATGTTATTTTCCTGTCTTGTCGATGCAGACTTTCTAGACACAGAAACCTATATGAATAAGGGAAAAGCAAAACTGCGTGCAAGTTATGATAAAATTCCGGAATTACTAGTCCGATTTAATACAGAAATTCAACTGTTTACTCAAAAAGCCCTTTTAAAAAATGATACGATAATGAATCAAGCTCGTCAAAAAGTCTTGCTTGATTGTAGGAATGCCTCAGAATGGACACCGGGTCTTTTTTCATTAACAGTACCAACAGGAGGAGGAAAAACTCTTTCAAGCATGGCCTTTGCTCTTGAACATGCAGTTACATTTAAAAAAAACCGCATTATATATGTTATTCCATATACAAGTATTATTGAACAAAATGCAGATGTTTTTCGATCAGTTTTAGGTAAAGAACAGGTTGTGGAACATCATTCAAACCTCGACTTTGATGAAACGTCTTCAGCTACCAGACTTGCAGCTGAAAACTGGGATGCGCCGGTAATCATTACTACGACTGTGCAGTTTTTTGAATCTCTTTTTTCTGCAAAAACAAGTCGCTGCAGGAAGTTGCATAACATTGTAAACTCAGTAGTTATTTTTGATGAAGCTCAATTAATTCCGGTAGAGTTTCTACAACCTATTTTGGAGACAGTCAAACTTTTATCAACACAGTACAAATCTTCATTTGTATTTTGTACTGCTACGCAACCCGTTTTTGAAACTCCTACACAATTCCCTCAATTCCCAGGTTTCCCACAGAATAGTATCAGAGAAATTATTACAGATGCACAGAGCTTATATACAGATCTTAAACGTGTAAAAGTTGAAACAATTGATACAAAAACGATGCGTACATGGGAAGATTTGTCAGAAGAGCTTGCTTCGTATGAGCGGGTTCTTTGTATTGTTTCAGATAGAAAAAGTTGCCGTGAACTTCATTCTCTAATGCCCCAAGGAACCTATCATCTTTCTGCCTTATTATGTCCACAACATAGGTCTGAAATAATTGCAGAAATAAAAGAAAAACTTGTAGGAATAGGGCCTGTTAGAGTAATAAGCACTCAACTTGTTGAAGCTGGAGTAGACATAGATTTTCCTGTCGTATACCGAGCGATGGCTGGATTAGACTCTATTGCACAAGCAGCTGGTCGATGCAATCGTGAAGGCTTATTAAAAAATGCCGTAGGTAAGGTAGTTGTATTTGTACCACCAAGAAAAGCACCCGTAGGTATGTTACGAAAGGCTAGTGAGACCGCCTCTTTTCTTTTTGAAACAGGATTAAAAGATGTTTTAGATTACCAGTCTTATAC
>DASRMY010000166.1:0-3231 GCA_035647695.1 Treponemataceae bacterium
AGATAGAGGTATTTTTAAAATACGCCCAATTGCTTCAAAAAAAATGTCAAATTTAATAGGCTTATTAAAATATTTATAAACATTGTATCTTGGCAGGTCTTGCATTTGTTCACGAGTTAAAACAGGGCCAGTTAGTATAACGGGAATGGTTTTTGCATTTGGGTTGTCTAGTCTTTTATCAAGAAGATCTTTTATTTGCTCATAGTCATTCGATGTATCAATAATTGTAAGATCAGGCAGAAGATTTATCATTTTCATAAATGCATCTCGTCGCCCAGTTGCAAATTCTACCTGAACATTTTCTGTGATTAATTTGTTTTTTAGGAACTCCCTAAACAAAGGGGGTTCGTCAATTATTAATACCTGTTTCATGTATACAGTTTACTCTAAAGACGGTAAACTGACAAGTATGAAGACTATACTAATTTTAATGGCTGACGGTTGTGAAGAAATAGAAGCTTTGGCTCCTGTAAATATTTTACGGCGTGCTAAATTAAATGTTCAAACTGTTGCATGTACTGGTTCTAGCTTAATGATAGAAGGAGCTCATAATATTTTTTTTACGTGTGATATACTGCTAAGTCAAATAGTAGAAAAAGTAGAAAAGGGTGATTTACCTGATGCGGTTGTTTGTCCTGGAGGGCTCGTAGGTTCTGAAAATCTTGCAAAAAGCTCAGGTGTTAAAAAAATACTTCAAAGCATGGATGCTGCGGGGCGAATTATAAGTGCAAATTGTGCAGCTCCGGTTATGGTTTTTGGTAAAAACGGCCTTTTAAAAGGAAGAAAATACACGTGTTATCCTGGTATGCAAAAGCAATTTAAAACGTATGCACCACAGGCGGCAAAAGGCAAGAGTGATAGTGGCAAGTATATAAACAAGCCTATTGTTGTTGATTCTAATATGCTTACTGCCCGTGGTCCCGGCGCTTCATTTTTGTTTGGGTTAAAATTAGTTGAGCTTTTAACCAACCATCAAAAAGCAAAAGAGATTAAAGATGGTATGGTTATAGACGGCAAGCTCTGCTAAGGATGCGCAATAATTGAGGCGAGTTCGGGCAGTTCTTCTAGCTCTTTTTTTAATCCAGCTGCTCGAGCTTTGTTAATATAATCTTTGCTTTGAAAAGAATACGTAAAGTTTGTGTGGATATCATAGGTTCCTTTCATGAGCGCATAGGCATCTTCGGTCATAACAAGTTCTTCATCTGTTGGAATAACTAATATTTTAACCTTTGAATCATCTGTACTAATACACGTTTCTGCATTACGAGTATGCGCAAGTGCATTTTTTTTAGGATCGATTTTAACGCCCATCCAATCTAGATCTTTCGTAGACTCATAGCGTATTGCGCTGCTAAACTCACCAACGCCAGCAGTAAATACAATAGCATCGGGTTGTCCAATTGCAGCCATATATGAGCCAAAATATTTTTTAAGACGGTATACTTCCATTTCAAACGCTAAGGTGGCGTCTTTTTCGCCATTTTCCATAGCCTTTGCTATGTCTCGTCGGTCGGTGTATTTTCCAGTAATTCCTAACAAACCAGACTTTTTGTTCAATGCTGCGTCAAGCTCATCGACGCTCATACCTGTTTGCCGCCTAATATACAAAATGAGTGCAGGATCAACATCTCCTGTTCGTGTACCCATAACAAGACCTTCTAGCGGGGTTACGCCCATAGATGTGTCAAAACATGTACCGTTTTTTACCGCACACATAGAAGCACCATTGCCAATATGGGCAATAATAAGATTTGTATCTTCGGGTTTTTTATTAAGTAAAACCGAAGCGCGTTTAGCAGTATACACATACGAGGTGCCATGAAAACCGTAGCGACGTGCACCATATTTTGTGTACCATTCTTTTGGGACCGCATACATAAAAGATGCTGGAGGCATAGTTTGATGCCAGGCGGTATCCATAATTGCGCAGTGTGGAACAGTCGGCAAAACTTTTTGAGCTGCTTCAATTCCCATAATATTTGCAGGGTTATGCAAAGGACCTAAATCTTGTACTTCTCTAAAGGTTTCTATTATCTGCGGTGTAACAATAATCGACTTAGTAAATTTATCACCACCATGAAGAACACGATGACCAACAGCTCCAATAACGCTCATATCAGTAATAATGCCAACTTTTTCATCAGTAATAGTGGCAATAATAAGTTCTATGGCTTCTTTATGCGTAGGGCAGGGGCTTTTCTTTTTGTATTCATCTTTTCCCTTGGGCTCGTGAATAATAACAGAGCCATCCTGTGTAACTCGTTCGACAACTCCATTTGCAAGAACATCTTTTTTTCCCCAGTCGTATAGCTGGTACTTTGCAGATGAAGAACCACAATTTAATGTTAAAATAACCATGTATCACTTCCTTTACTAATGTATGCAGCCATATATAGCCTCTTTGGGAAAAGATTATATATGGCTGTAAATTGTTCGTTTCATTATAGAAGAAATGGGGCAAATGTTTCAAGCAAGCAATTTTTATCGGAGAAATATTTTTATGACGTTGCTAGTGTTTTTTGGTATACTTTTTATATGAGTAGTATTCAACTTGTTGCATTTTTAGGTAATTACGGTAAAAAATATCAAAACACCCGTCATAATATTGGGTGGCTTTTTTCACAGAGTGTAGGTATTGTTGCAAGTGCACCAACACAGCTCAAGTTTAAAGCACTCTATGCAAAAATAAATGATATTCATTATATATGGCCTCAAACCTATATGAACTTGAGCGGACAAAGTATTAGCGAGTGTGCACGTTTTTATAAAATAAAGCCAAAAAACATTCTAATTGTGCATGATGAGCTAGAGCTTGACCTTGGTTATGTAAGCTTAAAATGGAGCGGAGGGCTTGGTGGGCATAATGGGCTGCGCTCAATAAAAGAATGTGTGCTAACTGCTGATTTTTGGCGTTTACGCTTAGGAATAGGGAGACCACAGGGGATAAAAGCACACGATCAAGATATAGCTGGCTATGTGCTTTCGTCTTTTACACATGATCAAGCTATTATGCTGAGCCAAATCTTTATGCGGGCAGAATCATTTTTTTTAAGTCTTATAGAGCAAGCCGATCCGCAGACTCTTTTGCCAAAATGGAAAAAAGTATGCTTAGTAGATTGACCCTTAAATTATTTCACTTGCCTGGAGCGGTGATATTTAGTATATTTTAGTTGATTTTTTAAATTTTTTTATAAGGATTATTCATGAATATTAGTTTACGTCGTTTACAAG
>DASRMY010000167.1:0-10170 GCA_035647695.1 Treponemataceae bacterium
CTGTATGCATTTGTCCATATCAACATGCATTTGATAAAAGCTTAATTTGTTAAAAAGCGAATAAAAAGCACCAAGCGGACATAAAAACTTACAAAAAGGTCTATATACGAAGATAGATGAAAGCACAACAAATACAAGAATACCCATTTTCCAGTTAAATAAAAAACCAAGTTGCGCACGCAAACTGGCAGTTGTACTTACAAGAGGGATTCCCCCTTCTAGGGTACCTACCGGACAAATGTATTTGCAAAAAAAAGGATCGCCCATCCCAAAGGCGTTTGTTATAAAAAGAGGCAAAAAAACAACAAAGATAACGGCTAGTATATATTTTAAAAAGCGCAGAGGCTTGTCTATTTTTTTTGGAATATGTAATTTTGGTACGGGGATTTTATATAATAAATCCTGAAAAAGACCAAAGGGACATAAAAAGCCACAAATTAATCGGCCAAATAAAACGCCAAAGAGCATTATGGTACCTGTAACATAATACGTAAAGCTATGTTTCTTTCCACCTAATACAGCCTGCATTGCACCTATGGGACAAGCTCCTGTTGCTCCTGGACATGAGTAACAGTTTAAGCCGGGTACACAAAGCATTTTTGACTTACCAGTAAAAATTGTATGATTGAAAAACCCTATAATATAACCATTACTCAAGGCTGTAGCTATAAGTTGAATAAGAGTTCTTTTAGTTTCTTGTTTTTTTACTTTTTTGTTTTTCATAAAACACCCTAACCTATCCCGATGCATTCAAGGCATATAAATACAGCCTTTCGCAATACGACTAAATGTTCTTTTCGCAAAACACCTATTAGTATAAAAACAAGCGATACGATGAGTATGCAATATCGTGCTATTTTAACTGTATTCATCCTAGCCTCCTCTGCAAAAAAAATCTTTATGTAAATATTTTTTTATCCAAGTATTTGTTTAGCATATTTTACAGATTCTTGTGCATCACGGCCATAAAAATCTGCTCCTATTTTAGCAGCATAGTCCTCTGTTAAAACAGCCCCACCGACCATTATACGGCAATCTGGCATCTCTTTGCGTAAAAGTTGTATTGTTTCTTTCATAGAGGTGAGGGTTGTGGTCATGAGCGCACTAAGTCCGCAAAGAATACAAGAATGCTCTTTAACAGCTTGTACAATTGTTTGAGGCGATACATTTTTACCACAATCAATTACTGTATAGCCATAATTTTCGAGCAATACTTTTACTATATTTTTACCTATATCATGTATATCGCCTTTTACAGTTGCTAAAACAATCACACCCTTAGAAACTGTTTTATCGCCGTTTTTAAAAAGTTGTTTTCTAATAACGGTAAAGGCATATTGAGCTGCTGTTGCAGATTGTATGAGTTGGGGTAAAAATAAACGACCAGCTTCAAAACCTTTACCAACCTTATCAAGCGCAGGTATCAGATGACCTTCTACAATTGCCATTGGATCACCTCCCTGCCCTATAAGTGTTTTAGTAACTTCTGCCGCATCCGTTTTTAATCCTGATGTTACTGCTGTAAAAAGCTCTGATTCATTTTTTTCATCAGCATTGCGACTAACAACCCGACCGCTCTTTTGAGACATACCTGCATTTTGTATATTAGACGCTGTTTTAGGCAGGTGTGCGTGAGCTTGCCAATCCTTATAATAATCGACATATTCTCGGCTACTTTCGTCAAAAGAATGTAAAACATTATAGGCTCGTATCGTTCCACTCATTGCTTCTTGGTTTGGATTAATAATTGCTAAATCTAAACCAGCCTCTAACGCAAGAGCTAAAAAGGTGCGTGTTATTAATTCTCGATTTGGCAAACCAAAAGAAATATTAGAAACTCCAAGAGTGGTTTTTACTCCAAATTCTTTTTTTACCATGCGTAGGGCTTTTAAGGTTTCTACAGCTTGGTTTTGTTCAGCAGAAACAGTTAGTGTTAGACAATCTACATAGAGGTCGCTTCGCTTTATACCGTAGCAATCTGCAGCCTTTACAATACGCTCAGCTATTACAAATCGCTCTTGGGCTGTTTGAGGGATTCCTTTTTCATCAAGTGTAAGACAAACAACAGCAGCACCATATTTTTTTACTAAGGGCAAAACCGTATTAAGTGATTTTTCTTCACCATTTACCGAATTAACTAATGGTTTACCATTATATACTCGCAAAGCAGATTCTAAGGCTTTTAGATCAGGTGTATCAATTTGCAATGGCACATCAGTTACGGATTGCAATGCCTCTACAACCTCGGTAAGCATACGTGCTTCATCTATACCAGGTATACCAACATTTACATCTAGTATATCAGCCTGAGCTTCTATTTGCGAAAGCCCTTGTTTTAAGATGTAATCAATATCATGCTCTATCAATGCTTGTTTAAAGAGTTTTTTACCTGTTGGGTTAATCCGTTCTCCGGTAATAAGCGGTCGATTAACATGCACAACTTTTCCAAAACTACAAAGCAAGGATTCATTAACCATTGATGCGGTGTTTTTTGTTTTAGGTGTTTTTTGTATAGCATCCGAAAGATCTCCAATATATTCTGGCGTTGTACCACAACATCCGCCAAAAACAGTTACCCCGTATTTTAGTAATTGTGCCATTGCATTGGCAAAGTCACGAGAACTAACATCATACTCATTTGTTTGAGGATCAGGTAAACCAGCATTTAGTTTTACAACAACAGGCTTATCGGTATATGCGCATATTTCTTTTATAAAGGGCTCAACTTGTTGCGGTCCAAGAGAACAATTTATTCCAATTGCATCAGCTCCTAGCGCATCAAGGGTAACAGCTGCTGCAGCTGGCGTTACACCGGTAAACGTTCGCCCGTTTGCTTCAAAGCTCATTGTGCAAAAAACAGGTAAGACTTCTTTTTTAGCAACATCAGCAAAGCCAAATTCTTTAGCAGCAAGCAGAGCTGTTTTAATCTCTAGCAAATCGGTCATTGTTTCAAGCACAATACAATCAGCACCAGATTGAGCCCCGCAGATAATAATTTCTGCAAATATATCATGAGCCTCGCTCACAGTCATATCACCGTTAGGTTGCATAAGCCGGCCTATTGGACCAATATCAAGCGCAACAAAGGCACGCTTTTGTTCTGGCAAGAAACTACTAGGAGTTTTTGCAATTTCACAAGCTTTTTTTGCATTTTTTATAGCAGCACTTACAATTTCTTGTACCGTATAACCACTACCTTCTAGCTTATAACTATTTGCACCAAAGGTGTTTGCGTATACTATTTGAGCGCCAGCTTCTATGTAATTTTTATGTATGCGTATTAAATCATCAGAATGCGTTATTGACACTATTTCGGGTAGAGCACCGACAGCTGCAAGCCCATTTTTTTGCAAAACAGTACCCAAAGCACCATCTAAAATTACTTTTTTTGTTTTTAATATATCTTTTACAGTCATACCATTTCTCCCTAGTACAGCTATGCATTAGCATATGTACACGTTTTTTTTCGCGGACAAGATACACAATTCCGTCGCTTTTTTTCAAGTGGTTTATCAGAAAGCCCTATAATAGCAGAAACAGATTTTACAGGTATCATAAGTCCGCCATCAGTTACACTAATACCAACTTTTCGAGTTGCATCAAGAATTCTTAAAAAAGCACCTTGTATAGAAAGCGAAAAATCTCCATATCCAGGACTATATCGGGAAGTAAAATACATAGTGCCCAGTTTTTTTGATACTTCCTGCATAATAGCTGCTTCGAGCTTATCACATACTTGCTCGATAGCAACACTTGCCAGACAATCAGCAAAAAGGGCTTTTGACATATCACTCACTTGCAATCGCCGTATAAGCATATCAACTTGAGCACCAATAGTCGCAGCTAAAAAAACTACATGAGTACAATTAGCTAGATGGATAGCAATGTCTTTTCCTGCACGTGTAAATAAATCTAAGGGACAATTATGGCGTTCAAATAAACGCCATATTGTTTTAGGCTTTGCGTTTTCTACTATTATTTTTTCGCTCGCATCTAAAAAGTTTTTCGTTTCTGTATTAATTTCTAAAGATTTATATCCCATATAGCGCAAAGCTTCGCTGCGATTTAAGGCTGTTAGTTCAATAGTAGCTTGCACCCATTTCCTCGCTTTTACTATTTAGAACGCACAATGCTTTCAACAGATTCTGTAATTTTACGAGCAACATATGGATTATTCATCGTATATAGATGGATACCATCAACTCCGTTAGACACTAAGTCAACAATTTGATCTACTGCATAGGCTATTCCCGCATCTCTAAGCGCATCTGGGTTATCTTCAAAACGTTGCATTGTTTTTACAAATTTAGGTGGTAAACTTGCCCCGCACATTGATACTATACGTTCTATTTGGCTTTTTTTAACTACTGGCATAATTCCAGCTGCAATAGGTACATTTATACCACCAATTCTGGCTCGTTCAATAAAATCATAGTATTTGCTATTATCAAAAAATAATTGCGATATGAGATAACTAGCGCCAGCATCTACCTTTTTTTTAAGATTATGAATATCTTCTACCGCATCTTCAGCTTCAAAATGCACTTCAGGATAACAAGCACCGCAAATATCAAAACTACCATTAGGGCTGTTTTTTGTTTTTTCAATAATATACGAAACCAAATCACTTGCATAGACAAAACTTTGTTGTGATTTATCTTCTGGTATTTTATCGCCCCGCAAAGCAAGAACGTTTTTGATCCCAATTTTTTCCAAATCTGAAAGAACTATATTTACATCGGCTTTAGACAGTTCAGCACATGTTAAATGTGCGACAGCCTCTATGCCATATTTGTTTTTAATTAAATCGGCAATACGGCATGTTTCATTATTTGCTATAGAGCCACCAGCCCCATAGGTTACACTTATAAAATCGGGATTTAAATCTTTTAAACCATTAAGTGTTTTTAATATCGTATCTACAGGACTTGTTTTTTTAGGTGGAAAAACCTCAAAAGAATACACTGTACCCTTCTCAAACATTTTTGCAATTTTCATACTTGTACCCTCTACATTATTACTACACTTTATTACATGAGAATTTGATATCAGGAGTATAACTTAAAAAAGATTGTCAAACAAGAAGGTTTTTTTAACCATAGCACCTTTTACGTATGTAATATCGGGTTATTTTTTGGTATCAGCAGAAAAAAACCACGAACGTGTATGCTTTTTGCTAAAAAAATGTAACACACGCTCAAAATCACTTGGCTGAGCCGATATTACATACGTATAATCATTAAGGTAGGCTGCTGTTTTCCCATGTATTTGAAAAGCCTTATTCATTAATAATGCTGTTCCGCTGACACTACCAGCATTTACAAAATGCCGTGATATTGATTGCAGCTTTGCTACACGTGCCATTTCAGCGTCAAATTCTTTTGAATATTTTAACAAGTATTTTTCAGTAAGCTTTTGTATACCTGATTTGCTACGAACACCAGAAAACTCTAAACAACCAAAAGATAGCAAATCCGATGAAAAAACAGCCTGTACAAAATCCGCAGGAGCATTTTTTATAGAAGAAAGCTCATTATTTAAATTATAGGCTAATAACTCAAGAACAGCACGATATAAAACAAAATCAGGACTCGTAATTTCAGGGCATTCTAAATACAGATGCGCTGGGTCAAAAAAATCTGTTGTAGGAATAAGTTTATCTGGAGCTGGGCCTGCTAATTCTGCAGGTATATCAGTAGTAAAAGTATGCTGCAACCTTATTATTCGTGTCATATTAGGTATAGTAACAGTAATTTTTTTTAATGCTTTATTCTGCTTGCCAACACCAATAGTTTTTAATACTCCAAAGCTTTTTTGAACTGTATTTACAAACGTATTAGTTATATTTCCAACCACAACAATACTTATACGACTTGCATCTAAAAGGCTCATATATGTTTCTTTTATCTGGTCAAAACTAATGTTTTGTAAAACAGGGGTTGTCGTATTAAAAAATGCTGCAAACGAGTCATCTTCAAAAAAATCTGCCATTGCTGCAGAATATAATTGATACTCAAGAGATTGTGTTTTAGTACGAGTTTCATATAGGTGATCAAACACTGCTTCATCAGCTTGGGCTGGAGAAATTGAATCATATATAAAAACTTTTGCAGCTAAAGAAAGGGCAACATCGATGTCTTCTGAATAGCAATCTAGTTCTAGTGTTGTATGCATGAGTCGAATATTAGAACGTATATTTGGCAATGTATGCAGATTTCCAACACTGTACGCTCTTTCAAATTCTGCTAAAATAGCATTTGTTAACGCTTTTATTACAACACTTTCAAGCATGTGTTGGGTATACAAATTTTTATTTTTAGCTATCTTGTTTTTTGCAATTGTAAATAGTATCGAACAATTAGAGGTTCCTGCAATTTTTTGTATGCTTAGAGGTATGCCATTAGTTAATGTACCCTCCTCTAACATTAATGAATTTTCAGATATCCACTGCTTAGAATGAATTTCTTCAAAAGTTCTTGTGTCTTTATCTATGACAGCTCTATCATTCAAATTACTTTTTTCCTTATCCGCGCATATTTTTTCTGCATACCAATTACTATCATTATCAGCAACTAATTGATAACCAGCATTTTTTAACTGCTCATTATATTTGGAATATGTAGAAGAATGGAGTATAAGAAAAACCCATGGATTATTTGAACACGTTGAAACAGCGTTTTCAATGTGTAGATTTTCAACTTCATGTAAAAACCTCTGCTTATACTGTATACCTCCATATGCCCAGTTTTTTGCAAGCAAATCTAAAAAATCAGCAGAAGAATTTAGAGTGCTTTTATATTTTATAACAACTGCTTTTTTATGTTCCTCAAGTTTTTTTTCTGTTAAGCCCTCTACACTATTGGTTAGAACCTGTAAAATATGATTTGTTTGAATAAGCGGTGAATTTGTGTTTTGCATAAGAGCTTGTAAAACTATACGAGATTGTGAATCTTCTTGAACACATGTTATATTGGTATAGTCTTCCTCTATGACGCCCGTCAAATCATCTTGCACGATAGCACGAGAAAAAAAGGAATTGCTTTTAGACAAAAAAGACACCAGGGTATGAGCTCCCGCATAAAACTGTAATTTTTCTTTTGTATCAGGAGGCATGTATTGTACAACTAATTGATTCATAGATGGAGAGAAACTATCAGAAACTAAGACAAACAAACGGTTTTTTTCATCAGAAGCATCTATTTTACTTTGTACAGTATCAGTATTAGACAAAATAGTTGGTTGCCATGAAGCTAATTCTTTTTTAAAAAAAGATTCGATTGCTTGCGCATCAACAGGACCAGTAATAAAAATTGCTGAGTTATTTGGTGTATAATATGTTTTTGAAATAGAATGAATTCTCATAGAATACTCCGAAGCAGTTAACTTTCCTACAAGAGCTGGATACATACCACTATCATGCTTCCATGGAGAGAATGAAAAAACACGAGAAATAATTGCAGAATTTATAAAGCCAGAAGGTGAACGAGCAAATGCAAGAGAATTATGCTCCATACTTGAGCTTACCGTAGCAATAGTAGCCGTTGAAAATTTAGGGTGCTGTATGTTTTTAACAAAAAGCTCACAAGCTTCTCGCCAGCATAAAGCAGGAGCAGAAAACGAGTAAATAGAAGCATCTGTGTTACACACTGCTGAAAAATCACGACAGGCTAAATCTTTATATAAAGAAAGAGGCACCGCTTCATTTTCCCAAAACAAGCGAGAGTATAATTTAAAAAAACCAACGTTCTCTGGAGTTTGTAATGAATACCCTGCTTTAGCAGCATACTTTACATGCACCATTGCCAATGAGAAATCTTCTTGATAATAGACTTCTAGTCCATTATCAAGTTTATAGGCATAAAAGCCCTCTCGTAAAAACACATCATGTGCAAAAAGCGAAAACAAAGCTAAATTTAGTAAAAAAAAGATAAAACCCTTTCTAAAACACATTTTTTTCACAGTCTAAGTATATCACAAAGTTTTGCTTTTTTGTTACATAAGCAACCTACATATGCTATACTTTTGACACATATACAAAAACTTATTTAATGGAGAGGTGCAATGTCAAAAGTTGAGTATATTCCACGCAACGATAAGTCAAAAAATACCCCAATTCTTCAAAACGCTTATAACGAATATTTTCCATCTAAAGATGACATCAAAAACTTTCGTAATCCGACTCCTGCTGAAATTGAAATATTAGAAGCAAATCACAATAGCTCAACACAAAAAAACTGGAAGAACTTATTTGTTACCAATGTTTTTGACCCTGATAGAGTTTGGCAAACCCGTTTTGCAGGAACTGTAATAATTGGCAACTTAAATCATGCAACACTGCAATATCATGACCTCGTTTTAGAAACAGGAATTTACAATTCTTTAGTAACCTCTTGTATAATTGGCAATGATGTATGTATTAGAGATGTGCACTATCTTGCAAATTATAGAATTGGCAATCGAGTAATTCTTTTTAATATTCAAGAAATATCTTGCACAACTCACTCCAAATTTGGCAATGGATGGTTAAAAGAAGGTGAAAACGAAAAAGATAGAATTTGGATTGAAATTGCCAATGAAAACGGAGGAAGAAAAGTTCTCCCCTTTGAAGACATGATTCCAGCAGATGCATATATTTGGAGTCGCCCTCGTGCAGACAAAAAACTTATGAAAAGATTTGTCGAGTTAACAGAATACAATAACGAAGGCAAAAATAATACAAGTGGTTTCATTGGCAGTGAGGCTGTTATAAAAAACACGAGCCTTATAAAAGATGCAAAAATTGGTTCTTGTGCCTATATAAAAGGTGCATTTAAACTTAAAAACATAACAGTACTTTCAAATGAAATATCCCCTTCTCAAATTGGCGAAGGCGTTGAAATGGTAAATGGGATAATGGGGTACGGCTCTAAAGCCTTTTATCAAGCTGTTGCAGTACGATTTATTCTTGGCAGAAATTGCCAGATAAAATATGGAGCTCGGCTTTTAAATACCGTCCTAGGCGACAACTCTACTGTCTCTTGCTGTGAATTGCTTAATAATCTTATCTTTCCTTTTCATGAACAGCATCATAATTCATCTTTTCTTATTGCGTCGACAATACACGGACAATCAAATATTGCTTCTGGAGCAACAATAGGCTCTAATCACAACAGCAGATTTCCCGATGGAGAATTAATTGCAAAAAGAGGTTTTTGGCCCGGCTTATGCTCAGATTTTAAACACAATTGTAAGTTTGCATCCTTTTCTCTCGTCGCAAAAGGTTCATACCCATACGAATTAAATATAACCTACCCCTTTAGTCTCATTTCAACAGAAGGGAAAAATAAAGCTATTATTATTATGCCAGCATATTGGTTTCAGCATAATATGTTCGCTGTAGCACGCAATAGTTCTAAATATATACAACGTGACAAGAGAAAACAAAAGGTGCAACATATAGAAACAGATCCCATGGCACCAGATACAATGGAAGAAATTCTTATTTCACTTGAACGTATTATTACACTCACAGAATGTTGGTTAACAGAAAGATATCCTCAAAAGCTCAATAATGACCAAGATGTACACCAGAGTGCAAAAGATTATTTGCACCAACATCCCAACGAAAAACTTACCCTTTTTGATGGCCAATGTATGAAAAAACACGGAGCATTAATAGTAAAAGCTGCACATGGCTATAAAGAATATAGAAAAATTGTTAAATACTTTGCTGTTCGAACCTTAGCTGAACATTGTGATCAAAATAATATTGATAGTTTTACAAAAGAAACAATTGCATCTGTTGAAAAACTACCCTTATATACAAGTTGGGAAAATATTGGCGGACAAATTATTCCTAGAGTGCTTTTAAATGAGCTCTATGATGATATTAAAACAAAAAAAATAAATACATGGAACGAAGTTCATGCCTTTTACGATCTCTGCAACAAAAACTACGAAGGTTTTAAGGTTCGTTATGCACTCTATTTGCTTGAATTTTTATACTCTCGCTCTATCAGCGAATTTACAAAAGAAATATTTATGGATATAAAAACAGATGTTCTCGTCGTTTCAAATTACATGTATGAAAATTCAATTGCATCACGAAAAAAAGACTATACTGATTATTTTCGAATGATTACCTACGAAAGCAAAGAAGAAATGCTCGCTGTTGTTGGAAAACTTGAAGAT
>DASRMY010000168.1:0-13594 GCA_035647695.1 Treponemataceae bacterium
ATTTAATGCTTATTGTATTGTCGTGTACCTGATAAATTGAACCAGCATCGGCATGAGCTATTTTTCGCGCCTCTGTTAAAAGCCGTTCCATAAGAATGTTAATATCTTGTATTGAATTTAATATTTTTGAAGATTCATTTACACGTTTTTCTAACATATTATTATTCATCACATACCCTCTAGGATTACTATAAAGCAGAGTTTAATAATATTCAATATAATGTTCTATTTTATAAATGGCTGTTTCATAAGAACAGTAACAATGTATTATGCTTTATTAGATAACCCATTAGCTCCCTAATGCATCATTTTATTTTACGCATGTATATCTTTCTGCAGGCAAACTAGTTCTCATTCCGCTTGAAATCCAAGCTGCAGTCCATAATCCATCCATTACAGGCGGTGGTGCAACTATATGTACATTTTTTTTTGTAACAGGATGTTCAAACGTAAGCTTTCCAGCATACAAACGGATTCCTGAAATTGTATCAGAACGGCGTGCACCATATTTTAAGTCACCCTTTATATTCATACCTGCTGTTGCTAGTTGACATCGAATTTGATGAGTATACCCTGTAAGTAATTGTATTTCTATAAAACTATAGCGCTCTCCATGTCCAATACTTCGCCACCTAAGACGGGCTCTTTTAGCATTTGGATTGTTTTTGTTAACAAACGTTTTTTGTATTTTTGCATTATACAAAAGTGTGTGCTCTAAAATTTCAAACGAATTTGATTCTTGTATAAGACCTTCAACAATTGCATAATACGTTTTACAAGCGTTAGTAGAAGCAAGCGCTTTTTGAGTAGGTGCTATCAATTCTGGTTTTCTAGAGACAACAACTAAGCCTGAAACCGGACGATCTAGTCGGTGACAGCACTCACAGTATTTTATACCTGTATAGGCTGAAAGCAATTGTTGTGTCACATAGTTTTCTTTGTGTGCTTTAGCACCTTCATGCCAACTTTCACAAATATCACCTGGCATTTTATAATACACCATTAAACCTGCTTGATTATAATACAGTCTATCTTTTAAAGTATTGTCCATAAAGCCAATCACCTTTTGCTTTTGAATCTTCAAACGCTTTTTTTTGTCTTTCAAAATCATATATTTTTTCTAGAGCGGTTGTTACAACCACATAATTACCATTTTCACCTTGTTCATATGTAAGTAATCCCATCTTAATTTTAGCTTGAATATTTGCCTTGACAGCAGCCTTTACTTTAGCAGTAAATATTGGGTCTAATTTCATTGTATCTTTTATATCAGAAAAAAAGGTTTTGTAACTGGGTTGCAAAACCATGAGTACTTGAACACCAGCTGAAATTGAACGTAAAAGGGCATCTTTTGGTTCATAGCCAGATTCTTTAAGTGCTCCCATTAGTAGATCATCTGAAAATACAAGACCTGAAAAGCCTGTATATGCACGTAAATATGAAACAGCTCTTTGGGATAAACAAACAGGATGTTTAGTATCTAGTTCTGGAACCAGCGTATGGCTCATTAGTACACCGAAAACATCATTCTCAAAAACTATATTAAAAGGTTCTATATAGGCTGTGTTTAGTTCGTTTAGACTTATTGAAAGTACTGGAAGTCCTTTATGTGGATCCGTTGCAGTATTTCCTGGAAAATGTTTAGTTACACAAAACACACCTTGGTTTTTATAAGCATTTATTGCAATTTTTGAATATTCGATGGTTTTTTCACTATTGCCATATGTGCGCAAGCCTAAAAAATCTATATTAGTATCTGTTACAGCTTCTACAACAGGAGCAAAATTTACTTGAATCCCGAGTGCGGATAATTGCATTGCCGCATAGGTATATATTTCTTTAGCTAGATTTACATTCAAATATGTAGCAATAGTATTTTGTGATGGCAAGGGGCTTGCAAGATATGAAAGCCGATTTACAGGGCCACCTTCATGATCAATAGCAAAATATGGTTGAATTTGATTTTGACTATCATAATACGTTCGTATATTACCTAACATCGAAATTACTTGTTCTGCAGAATCTGTGCAATTATGCCTAAAAATAATATATCCACCAGCAGGTACGTGCCCACAGTTTTCACCACCACTATTATTTTCTCCTGTACAAGGGTCTACAGCTGTTCCTTCTATACAAACTAAAAACAATTGACTTATCTGTTGCTCTAAGCTCAAATTATCTATAAAAATAGAAATAGCTTTTTCTTGTGTGATAGTATGCGCAGCGCTGGGTGATATTTCTTGCTTTGTACACGATAAAAACAACAAAGAGAACATACCTAAAAACAAACAAGAAAACCTAAGATAAAAAAAATGCATTGGGAGGATTATAGCAAAAAAAAACCCTGCGTACAATACACAGGGGTGCTCTTTCTATTACTTTTAATCAGCCATAGGTGGCAATAAACACACCAGCTGCAATTGCTGATCCAATAACACCAGAGACGTTTGGTCCCATTGCATGCATTAGTAAAAAATTTGAAGGATCATTATTCATTCCAACTTTATTAGAAACACGTGCAGACATAGGTACTGCAGAAACACCAGCAGAACCGATAAGGGGATTTAGTTTATCTTTTAAGAAAAGGTTCATGAATTTTGCCATTAAAAGACCAGCAGAAGTAGCAACCAAAAATGCAACCAAGCCTAAAACAATAATTCCTAATGATTTAGGATTCATCATTTTTTCAGGAGTCATTTGCGAACCAACTCCTAACGAAAGTAAAATTGACACAATATTCATCAATTCATTTTCCATCGTTTTAGCAAGCCGATCTACTACCCCACTTTGTTTTACAAAGTTACCAAATGCAAGCATTCCTATAAGAGGAGCAGCAGATGGTAGCAGTAACAATGTTATTATTAACAGCACCATCGGAAACACTATTTTTTCTGTCTTAGAAACAGGTCTAAGCTGCTTCATTTTTATACGGCGTTCTTTTTTTGTTGTGAGCATATTCATAATAGGTGGTTGAATCATAGGAACAAGCGCCATATAAGAATAAGCCGCTACTGCTATAACCGCCATCATATGTGGGGCAAGTTTACCAGAAACATAAATAGAAGTTGGTCCATCTGCACCGCCTATAATAGCAATAGCACTAGCTTCTAGCATATTATATTGTGAGCCCATTGGTAATATAAAGTTTAATACTACAACACCGAGCAAAGTAAAAAATACACCAAATTGAGCTGCACCACCAAGCAACGCCATTTTAGGGTTTGCAATAAGGGGTCCAAAGTCAGTCATCGCCCCAATACCCATAAAAATGAGCATGGGAAAAAACTCATTACCAACACCTGCATCATAAATAATTCTAAGAAACCCAGAACCTTCCATATACATACCAGCTCCTGGAATGTTTACAAAAACAGTACCAAAGCCAATGGGTATAAGAAGTAGTGGTTCAAAACCTTTTCCAGCTCCTAAATAAATAATAAGAAAACCGATACAAAGCATAAGCAATGTTTGCCAGCCTGGAACATCAATATCTGCAAAGATATTTTCTTCAAGAGCTGTTGCTTCTGTTTCTATTTCTGGTAATTCCGAAGCAGCTGTTACATTACCGTTGCCTTTTACAATCTGATAAAGGCCAGTCGTTTTTCCCATATTTTTTAGGAATTTCAAAGCAGATATACGCGGAACATCTTCAGAACCACGTATTATTTTCTGTTGTGAGGTATCCTTATCTGCGGCGAAAACATTTGAAGCAAAACCAATAACCATTGCAGCTGCAATAATTACAAGAGTTACGCTGAATGCTTTTTTAACGCCATTTGTCTGATTTAGCATAATAATTCTCCACATTTTTTGGCCA
The DNA here is from genome assembly GCA_035647695.1 of Treponemataceae bacterium. Lineage (GTDB taxonomy): Bacteria > Spirochaetota > Spirochaetia > Treponematales > Treponemataceae > CETP13. The sequence goes on from DASRMY010000168.1 coordinate 3,818, forward strand.
TTCACCAGCCAAACAATTATTTAATTTCAGCAAGAGGCTGACCAGCATTAATTTGAGTTCCAGCTTGTACTAAAAAGTGAACAGTCCCAGCAGAAGCAGCTTTTACTTCAAGTTCCATTTTCATTGACTCAACAATTACAATGGTTTCACCTGGTTTTACTGTTGCTCCTTCTGAAACAGCGTTTTTTAAGTATGTTCCAGCAACTGGCGCGTTAACAACTTGACCTCCACTAGGAGCTGCTGGAGCAGTTTGCTTTTCAGGAGTTGCTTGTGCAACTGGAGCGGTTGCCCCACCTATTGCTCCAAGAACCTGCCCAGCTGAAATTTGTGTGCCTGGCTGTACAGTATAAGAGACTGGACCATTTGCAGTAGCCTTTACTTCAAGTTCCATTTTCATTGATTCTACAATAATAATGGTGTCACCTTCTTTTACATTCGAACCTGCTGAAACAACTTGTTTTAAAAGTGTTCCTGCTACAGGAGCTTTTATTTCTGTTGAACCAGTTGTAGTAGCAACAGGGGCTGGTGCAGAAGCACTAGCAGAACCAAAGCTTACATTGTAAGCTGTTCCATCTACCGTAACACTCATGTTATCCGAAGCAGGACCAGCAGTTACAGCATAACTAGAACCATTAACGTTAACAGTATATGATCCACCATTATTATCAGAAACAGGACTTTTCTTTTCAACAAAAGAAGCTGAATCAACAGGACCTTCACTGCGTTTTACAAAAAAATCGGAGGCAACTTTAGGGAACATTGCATATGTTAATGTGTCTTCTACAGAACCATCTCCACCATTTTCCTTTGCTTTTTTAACCATTGTATCCCATTCCATAGGAATATCATCAGCTGGTCTATTTGTAATAACAGCATCCATTTTACTTTGCGCAAGAGCTTTTTTAACAAGATCTTTATTAGGAGCTGCTGGAGAAGCACCATATTTACCAACAAGAAGGTCACGAAATTCTTGTGTCATGTTTTCATAACTACCAAAAAGCACATTAAATACAGCTTGTGTTCCAACAATTTGACTTGTAGGTGTAACCAATGGAATATACCCTGCATCAGCTTGAACAATTTGAATTTCTTTAAGAACATCATCCATTTTTTCAGAAGCACCTTGCTGTGTTAGTTGACTTTCAAGATTAGAAAGCATACCACCAGGTACTTGTGCAGCAAGAATACGCGTATCAGCACCTGTAAATGAAGATTCAAACTTTGCATATTTTCGTCGTACTTCTTTAAAGTATGCGGCGATTTCTAATAAAGGTTTCAGTTCAAGGCCTGTATCATATGGAGTATCGCGAAGCATTTCAACGATCGTTTCGGTTGGGCTATGAGAAGTACCCATTGCCATTGAAGAAATTGCAACATCAAGAGTGTCTGCACCTGCCTCGGCTGCTTTTAATAATGTTGCAACAGAAAGACCTGTTGTAGCATGTGAGTGTATTTGAATTGGTACATCAACTTTTGCTTTAATAGCTTTTACTAAATCGTACGCTTCAAATGGTTTTAATAACCCAGCCATATCTTTAATACAAATTGAATCAGCACCAAATTCTTGGTAGCTTTTTGCCAAATCTGCGTATACTTCTTTTGTATGATATGGAGTAACTGCATATGAAATTGCCATTTGAACATGCTTACCCGTTTTTTTAGCAGCTTGTGCAGCTCGCTGTAAATTTCGAGGATCGTTACATGCATCAAAAATTCTAAAAACACCAACACCGTTATTTGCAGCTGCTTCGACAAATTTATCTACTACATCATCTGCATAATGTCTGTATCCTAATAAGTTTTGACCTCTTAGTAACATTTGAATAGGAGTATTGGGACACTTAGCATGAAAGGTTCGCAAGCGCTCCCAGGGATCTTCATTTAAAAATCGAATACATGAGTCAAAAGTTGCTCCGCCCCATCCTTCGAGTGACCAATAACCAATATTATCAAGCATTTCTAAAGCAGGCTCAACATCTGCAGTTGTCATGCGTGTTGCATGAAGTGACTGGTGTGCATCGCGCAAAACCAGATCTGTAAGATTAACTTTTTTTGCCATTAATAAATTCTCCTAAGTATTAGTGTTTTGCTTGTCATGTACAGCTGCAGCGATTGCAGCAATAACAGCATTGTTTTGAGATACTGATGCGGTTGCACCAGCTCCAGTTGCAACAATTTCTTCTTTATCTAATCCTAATTTGCTAATTACTTTTGAAGTAATCATTATAGAAAAAACAAGAATTATTAAAAAAGAAAAAACAACTGCCATACCGAGCAAGGTTAATGTTAAACTCTGGCTTAGCATTTCTGATATACTCATAAATCCTCCGAAGGGTTGGCCTCTCAAGGCCCTAAGATAATACAAAATACAACTAGAATAGTATAGAGAATAGCGGAAGTTTATTCAACCGGCAATTGACTTACAACACTAGAACTGCCGTATGTTTCTGTAAAAAAAAAGCACGCTACTATAATTTTATAGCAACGCGCTTTTTATAAAAAGTACCCTTAAACACTACTATGAAAAAACACAACAATCTTGTTTTTGATCATCTTTCGGTGATTCTACAGTAATTGTTGAATCCTCTGTGTATTTTCCTTCCAAAATTTCACGTGCTAGGGGGTTTTCCACATAGGTTTGAATAGCCCGTTTAACAGGACGCGCCCCAAATTGTGGATCATATCCCATTTTTGCTAGCCATGTAACAGCATCATCACTTACAGAAAGTTTTAGACGTTTATCTTCAAGTCGTTTTGCAAGCCGTTCTAACTGAATACGCACAATGCTTTCCATAAAGGAACGCTCAAGACGAGTAAAAGTAATTGTTTCGTCAATTCGATTTAAAAATTCAGGCCTAAATCGTTGTTTTAATAAAACATTGATTTGTTTTTTCGCAGCAGCCATTTTTTCTGACGTATCTGCTTCAAGTAAGAGATCACTACCAATATTACTTGTCATTATAATAATGGTGTTTTTGAAATTTATAACACGTCCTTGGTTATCAGTTAATCGGCCATCATCAAGTACTTGCAAAAGCACATTAAACACATCAGTGTGCGCTTTTTCAATTTCATCAAAAAGAACCACCGAATACGGTCGGCGACGTACCGCTTCTGTTAACTGTCCCCCTTCATCATAGCCAATATATCCTGGAGGCGCGCCAATTAGGCGGCTCACACTATGCTTTTCCATATACTCACTCATATCAATACGAGTAAGACTTTTTTCATCGTTAAATAAAAAATCGGCAAGTGTTTTTGCTAATTCTGTTTTACCAACTCCAGTTGGTCCAATAAACAAAAAGCTTCCAAATGGCTTGTTTTCGTCAGAAAGCCCCGCACGATTACGTCTAATTGCATCAGAAACAGCCGAAACTGCCTGTTTTTGTCCAACTACTCTTTTATGCAATACTTGTTCAAGGTGTAAATATTTTTGTTTTTCAGATGCAAGCATTTTTGTTACAGGAATTCCAGTCCATATTGCAACAATTGCAGCAATATCTTCGTCTGAAACCTCTTGCCTAAGCAAGGTTGTATGCTGCTCCTTTACTGCTGCATCGGCTGCATTAATTGCTTCGTTTAAAGCTTTTTCTACCTCTGGTATTCGACCATATTTAATTTCTGCAGCTTTTTGTAAGTTTCCTTCACGAGTATACATAATTTCATCAATATGCAGACGTTCTAACTCTTCTTTTAACTTACGACTTTTATCTATTGTACTTTTTTCGTTTTGCCATTGTAACTTCATTGCATCACGTTTAGAGGTAATGTTTACAAGTTCCGCTTTTAATTTTTCTAATCTATCTAAAGAAGCAGCATCTTTTTCTTTTGAAAGCGCTTGTTTTTCAATATGTAATTGTAAAATTTTACGCTCAACTTGGTCTAATGCTGTAGGCTGACTTTCAATTTCCATTTTACGTTTAGAAGCAGCCTCATCAACAAGATCTATAGCCTTATCGGGCATAAATCTATTAGTAATATAACGATTAGAAAGCGTAGCAGCAGCAACTAAAGCATCATCACGAATACGCACACCATGGTGTACTTCATATTTTTCTTTAAGTCCACGCAAAATAGCTATAGTATCTTCAACCGAAGGTTCGGCACAAAACACTTGCTGAAACCGGCGCTCTAATGCGGCATCTTTTTCGATATATTTTCTATACTCATTTAATGTGGTCGCACCAATACAACGAAGCTCCCCACGAGCTAAGGCTGGTTTCAGGAGGTTTGACGCATCCATACTTCCTTCTGATGCCCCAGCACCTACAAGTGTGTGTAGTTCATCAATAAACAAAATAATGCGTCCATCACTTTTCTGTACTTCAGAAATAACTGCCTTTAAGCGCTCTTCAAATTCTCCTCTAAATTTTGCTCCTGCAACAATTGCACCCAAATCAAGGGCTAGCAAACTTTTATTTTTTAAACTTTCAGGTACATCTGATGCCACAATACGTCGAGCTAACCCTTCGACAATTGCTGTTTTACCAACGCCAGGTTCTCCGATAAGAACAGGATTGTTTTTAGTACGGCGGGAAAGCACTTGCATAATTCTGCGAATTTCTTCGTCTCGTCCAATAACAGGGTCTATTTTTTCTTGTTTTGCTAGCGCTGTTAAATCATTGCAATATTTGCTAAGCGCTTGCATTGTAGACTCAGGATCATTATTTGTTACCCTACTAGTACCTCGAATTGACTTCAAAGCTTGCATAATGGCTGCATGAGTAATGCCATGGCTATGTAACATTTCTGTTGTTTTGCTATCAGAAGCTCCTGTGGCATTTTTGGCAGCCATAGCTAATAGCAAATGTTCGGCTGAAAGGTACTCATCTTTTAATGCTCGCATCTCTTTTTCTGCTTTTGCTAAGACTTTTTGAGCCTCATGAGAAAAAGATAGTTGTGTGTTTCCTTGTATTACAGGATACGCATTTAATAGCGACTGAGTTTGATCAATAAGCGTCGTTTTTTGAACACCGATCCGCTCTACTAACGGCGACACCACTCCTCCCTCTTGTCTAATCAGTGCCATTAACAGATGTTCATTACCTATTTCGCTGTGATCATTCTGTTGTGCAATTGAGCTTGCTTCTTGTAAAGCTTCTTGCACTTTTAATGTCATTTTTTCGTAGTTCATACTACAAATTTAATCACAGAGGAGGTAAAAGGCAAGTTTTAGTATTTTAAATGTAATCTCAGTTTAAACTGTCAACGATTTCTCTTGCTAATTGTTCTAACTCACAAAGATTTTCTTCTTTTGCACTCGATTTTATGTTAACAGTCGGTTCTAACACATCTATGTTTTTAAGTGGTTCTACAAATGCTTTCATTTTTTTTGCAGCTTGAGAAGCCCAACTACCATTTTCTATAAAACTAATAGTTCTGTTTTGCACATTTTTATTTGCAATAGCATGTAACAGCGTGTGCATGGGGTCAAAGATACCATTATTATATGTACTAGATGCAAACACAATATGACTCGCTCTAAATATTTCTGAAACTATATAGGAAGGATGAGTTACAGACGTATCATACATTGCAATAGCACGCACACCCTTTTTAGCCAAATTATTTGCTACTATTTGAGCTGCATTTTCTGTATTTCCGTAAATTGAAGCATACGCAATTACAACAGCCGTATCTTCTGCTGTATAACTACCCCATTTTTTGTATTTATTTATAAACCATGCAATATCAGGAGTGTGTGCTGGTGTATCAGTTGGCATCTTTGCACGCCAAATGGGACCATGAAGCGGACATAGAACATCTATTTCTAAATTTTCTGCTTTTTTAATAATCTGCAATGTATTTGGACCGTACTTGCCAACTATGTTTGCATAATATCGTCGAGCCTCGTCTAAAAGATCTCGTTCAAAATTAACTTGATCAGCAAATATATTACCATTAAGCGCACCAAAAGTACCAAACGCATCAGCAGAAAACAAAACCTTATCTACAGTGTCATAGGTAACCATTACTTCTGGCCAATGCACCATAGGAGCCATTACAAAAGTAAATGAATGTTTTCCTGTACAAAGAACATCACCTTCTTTAACCACATGCTTAGGGCAATCGTCATTTAAAGTAAAAAATTGCTTAATCATAGCAAATGTTTTAGTATTTCCTACAATTGTTACTTGCGGATAGCGCAATACCAATTCATCAAGGGTAGCCGCATGGTCAGGTTCCATATGATTTATTATAACATAATCAAGTGTACGACCATTGAGAACATGCTCAATGTTTTCAAAAAATTGCCCCGATACAGCTTTGTCTACCGTATCTAATAATATAGTTTGTTCATCCATAACTAAATACGAATTATATGAAACTCCGTGAGGAATTGGAAAAACGTTTTCAAACAAATTAAGACGACGATCACTGGCACCAACAAAAAACAAATCTTCTGTAATATTTTGAACACAATACATAAAAATCTCCTAAAAGCTTCATTTTCAGCTAACTACCCAACACAGGCTAACCATATTTTTACAAAAAAAATATAATAATTCAAAGCATTTTATAAAACATCAAAAAAACCTTGAGCTTTTAATAATTCTGCATTTAAAATTCCACCAAGGGCTGCCCCACGCTTAGTATTATGACTTAACGCCACAAACTTGATGTCAAAAACAGGATCTTCTCTTAGCCGGCCAACAGTAACTGCCATTCCTTTGTCAGCTTCTCTATCGCGCCGAGGCTGTGGCCTGTTTTCTTCATGGCGTACAATAATTGGCTGTATTGGAGCTGACGGCAGGTTGAGCGTTTGAGGGACACCTTTAAATTGGGTAAATATTTTTTCAATTTTTTCAATCGTTGGCTTTTTTCCATCCTCAAATTCTAAACTAACACAGGCTGTATGACCATCTACTACAGCAACACGATTACAATGAGCAGAAACAAGCGGTCTATGTGCTTTTTCAATTGAATCTTTTCCGACTGTTCCAAGAATTTTCAAGCATTCTTTTTCGGTTTTTTCCTCTTCACCGCCAATAAAGGGCACAATATTATCAACCATGTCAAAACTAGAAACACCAGGGTACCCAGCACCAGAAACTGCTTGTAATGTAGTGACTATTATACGTTTAACAGGATACCCAGCAGCTTCAAGAGCATATACTGGTGTCATATATGACTGTAATGAACAATTAGGTTTAACAGCAATAAAGCCTTTGTTCCACCCATGGTGTTTTTTTTGAACAGCAATAATATCTGTATGATTTGGGTTAATTTCAGGAATAAGCATGGGCACATTATTTGTCCAACGATTTGCACTTGCATTTGAAACAACCGGTAAATCTGCTGCAGCATAAGCTTCTTCTAAGGTTTTTATTGCATCTTTGCTCATTTCTAAAGCACTAAATACAAATTTACATCTACCTTTTGCCGTTTCAACAATATTCGCATCTTCTACAACCAAGTTTGCGACACTTTCTGGTATATTTTCACTAATATGCCAGCGATTAGCAACTGCTTCTGCGTATGTTTTCCCCGCAGATCGAGGGCTTGCTGCAACATAGGTTACCGTAAACCATGGATGGTTAGCCAAATGTACAATATATCGCTGACCTACCATACCTGTAGCACCTAGTACTCCTACTTCAATTTTATTATTTGCCATGATACTCTCCATTTGTTAACAATTGCCACAACTACCTATTACAAGTTACAATCTTTTAGGGCTTTTTCTATAATTTTTTTTGCTTCATCATTTACGCGCACAAGTGGTAGGCGAACAGAATCACTAATAAGACCTTTTACCTTCATTGCATATTTTATTGAAGAAGGGTTACCGTCACAAAAAGCAGCTTTAAAAAAAGGCAGCAAGCGATAATGTATTTTTCGTGCTTTTTCAAAATCATTATTTCTTATACAATTTGTTAAATCTACCATTAACTCAGGAATAAAATTTGAAACAACAGAGATAACCCCATCACCACCAGCTGCCATAAGCGGAAGCGTTAAACTATCATCGCCCGACAAAACAGCAAAATCTGGGTTGCTCATTTTTATTTCTGCAATAACGTCCATCATCTGACCAATATTACCACTCGCTTCTTTTACACCAGCAATAGTAGGTAATTGGGCAATCCGTTTTAATACATCTGTTGATATATTAGTCCCTGTGCGACCTTGTATATTGTATACAATTATAGGAATACCAACCTTTGAAACTTCTTCAAAATGACGATAGATTCCTTCCGGAGATGGCTTATTATAATATGGAGTTACTACAAGAGCATAGTCAGCCCCGTTTTTTTTAGCTCGTTCTACATAATACACTGCATCACGAGTGTTATTACTACCTGCGCCTAAAATTACTGAAATATCTCGTTTGGAGTTTTTTTTTGCGTGCTTTACTTCTTCCACAACAATACGAATAAGTTTTTCTTCTTCGTCATGCTCTTCTAAAGTAGGCGTTTCTGCAGTTGTTCCTAATGGAACTAATCCTGCCACACCAGCGTTTAATTGTTTTTGCACTAATTTACGAAATCCTTCATAATCAATGGAACCATCGCCAAACATTGGCGAAACAAGAGCCGTAAAGGTGCCTTGTAATATTGCCATTTTTTCCTCCAATACTAAATACCTAAATAATTATGCAGAGTATTGCATAATTATGCAAAAAACTCAAGACTGACGTGATAAGAATTATTACTATAAAACTATCAAAAAAAATATCTTTTAATCTAGTCAGGGCTTTGTTTTAAGGTTATAGTGTAGTTCAGCTGTTATAGCTAAAACATATATAATACAAAAGGAGCGATTCTAATGAACAAAGTTGAATTAGTAGACGCAATGGCCAACGAATCTGGCCTCACAAAAAAAGACGCAGAAGCTGCACTTAAAGCTTTTATCAACACAGTATCTAACACCATGGCAAAAGGGGAAAGCGTACAGCTTATAGGGTTTGGAACATTTGAGGTCGGTAATCGCGCTCAAAGACAAGGACGCAACCCTAAAACGGGTGAAGCTATTACTATTGCTGCTGCAAAAACAGCAAAATTCAAAGCTGGCAAAGCTTTAAAAGATATAGTTAACGGCAGATAGTTTAGATGCCAGCTTTCTGGTTACTAAACAAAAAGGCGCATGCTTCAAAATTGTAGCATGCGTCTTTTTTTATTTTAAACAAATAAAAACTATACAAGCACAATACGACAAAATTTCTTTTTTCCTGCTCTAAGAATAATTTCACCATCTTCGTCTACCATATTAGAATTAACTAGCATTTTCAAATCTATTATTTTTTCATCGTTAATTCGTGCACCACCACCTTGAATAAGCCGCCTAATATCACTTTTTGACCCACCAAGATTAACTATGGTAAAAAGATCAATTATACTAATACCTGCATCTAGTTCTGCCTTAGAAATTTCTGCTGTTGGCATTGCTGTTTTATCACCAATACCATTAAATGCTGCTTTTGCACCAGCTAAAGCTTTTTCGGAGTCACCTTTACCATGAATTTCTTTTGTAACTTCATAGGCAAGACGTTCTTTTGCTTTATTTATATCACCCTTGCAAATTGCATCAACTTCTTCTACAGGCAAAAAACTAAAAAGGAGAAAAAATTTTCTAACATCTTCGTCCGCCACGTTACGCCAGTATTGAAAAAAATCAAACACAGGAGTTATTTCTGGGTCTATAAACAAAGCCCCCTTTTCTGTTTTCCCCATTTTTTTCCCATCAGAGCGAGAAACAAGAGGAAACGTAAGTCCAAAAGCTTTTGCTTCTGGGCCACGTTTACGACGAATTAAATCTATACCTGCTGTAATATTA
>DASRMY010000169.1:0-3160 GCA_035647695.1 Treponemataceae bacterium
TATTTATACTGGTCGTATTTGCGGTGCAGAAGCTTTAGCTCGTTGGATAAAATCAAAAAACTCAATTGAATTACCCAATATGTTCATTCCCTATTGTGAAAAAAGCGGCTTTATAAAAGAAATTGACAAAACTATTTTTAAGCAAACGTGTGCGTTTCTTCATGAAAGACTAAAAGCAGGAAAACCTGTCGTTCCTATTTCATCTAATTTCTCACGTTTACACGCCCAAAATCCTAATTTTAGTGATTATATATATTCAATCACAGAAAAATACGAAATCCCTACTAACCTTATAGAAATTGAATTAACAGAGACTATTGCTTTTGAACATAAAGATGCGGTGTTTAAAAATTTTACAAAATTACGTGAAAAAGGTTTTATTGTCGCAATCGATGATTTTGGATCTGGTTATTCTTCATTAAGTATACTCGAACAATTGAATATTGATGTTATAAAAATGGATCAAAGTTTTTTATGCGAAAAGGTTATAGGACTACGTGAATTTGAAGTTCTCTCATCAATGATTGCATTAGCAAAAAAACTCGGTCTAACTGTTATTTGTGAAGGAGTAGAAACACCAGAACACGTCTTATCTCTTGATGAGGCTGGTTGTGAAATTGCACAAGGCTTTTTTTATTCTAGAGCAATATCTAAAGAAAAGTTTGGCTTAGAACTTGATGCAAAAAATACTGACGCAAACAGTAAAGAGACAGTCAAACATTTAAAGAAAAGTTTTATGCTTTCATTTGTAGAAGAATTGCAAGTAGTAGAAAATTAATAAAATATACGGGCTATATTTTTTCATAGCTCGAAATTGCCCATGGCTCACGTAAAAAATATAACTCGCGTTCTAGCAAAACGCCATTACGAGAAGGATAATCATATCCACGACTAGCATTTATACACTGAGAAATAAAATGAACCGCACGATCTATTGAAACAGGGAGGCTTTCTCCTTTTAAAAGTGAACCAATCATAACACTTGCAAAGATATCACCTGTTCCCGGATACATAACTGGCAAATGCTCTGTAGAAACTTTCCAATAACTATCTGTGTCTTTTTGATACGCAGCAGTGCATAAAACGCCAGGTGTATCAACATCTAAAACACTCGTTATCACTACTGTTTCTGGTCCCATTTTAGATAATGCTTTTAAATAGCCTTTAATCTCATTATTTGTAAATTTTTTAGGAGTTGGACGATCAAGCAAAAAAGATGCTTCTGTTATATTTGGCACAATTATGTCAGCTTTTGTTATTAGTCGACGCATTTGTGGAATCATTTTAGGCGAAATTGAATTATATAGTTTTCCGCTATCTCCCATAACAGGATCTACAACAACAAGAGCTTGTGCGCTGCTTAAAGAATTTGCACCATTTTTTTTGCTACTACCAAAATCATTTATTATTTCGAGCACAATATCGACTTGTTTAGGCGAACCTAAAAAACCAGAGTAAATAGCATCAAAAGATAAATGTAATTTTTTCCAATGTTTAAGATGACTTTGCATGCTGTCTGTTAAATCATGAAACGAATAGTCAGTAAAACCACCAGAATGAGTGGATAAAATTGCTGTTGGTACAGGACAGACTTGAACTCCCATTGTCGAAAGCGTTGGAATAATAACTGTCAAAGAGGTGCGCCCAAAACCCGATAAGTCATGAATTGCCGCTACTTTTTTTACATTTGGTTGCATTGTATCTCCTAACTTGCCCTATATGTGACAAAGCCTTTGTACTCAATTGCTGTTATAGAACCATCTTTTTTAAGCTGTGAAAAAACAACCTCTTGTTCTGTATTTGAAGCATGTCTCGATTTTAAAAAACTTTCTATTTCAAAGGCATTCATAGGATGACGCATTATTATACTACACACTGCTTCGTAATTGTCTTTAATATCGCTTCCAAACCCTATCGAAACCAACTCATCTATAGCAGAACCATTAAATTTTTTTGCAAATGCACGCACTCTTTCATGTGAACAAGGTTCTACAAAACCTTCTGCTGGAGGACGCACAGGAGTATTCACATATAGACGATCATGCCTAATCTTTGATACGATACTCGAAAACGCTTTCAACGCCTTATCAGAGTCATTCTCGCCCCTTATAAGCATGATTTCTAGCCAAAGCTGTCCACCGTATTCTTTAGAAAATTCTATTAACCCATTTAAAACCGATTTGTAATCAAGTCTGCCGTACGGTCTATTAATAGTTTTCCATGATGTTTCATCGTATCCATCTAAAGACGGTAAAACAATATCAGCTTTAGCACTTTCATGCCTAACTTGTTTATCGTAAAAAAGAGCTGCATTTGTAATAAGCACAACAGGTTTATCTGTAAAGCTTTTTATTGCATCGATTAAATCACCCAGTCCTTCATATAAAGTAGGTTCCCCTTCTCCAACAAGACTTATAACATCTATCGAAGAATTTGTTTTTAAGGCAGCCTGTACTTGCGCTGCTATTTTGTCGACAGGATAAAACATTGTACGTTTGTTACTCATATACCTTGTGCGCCCTAATTGACAATATGTACATGTATAATTACATGTTTTTTCTGGAATAGGACTTACTCCAAGAGATACACCTAATCGCCGTGAAGGTACTGGACCAAAAACATGTCTATTTTTAACCATAAAAATACTCCCTTATTTAGATTTTTTTTGTTTTTTTAACCGATCTCGTATAGCTAAAAAAAGCCTATCTAATAATTCATATGTATTTTTTTTTGTAATCGAATATACAATTGATTGCATTCTAACGTGCATATCTGAATTTAATCCATCATTATCAGCATCAGTTCTAAATATAAAAACATATAAAAAATCATTTCCTATTTTACGTTCCATTGTTTGAACCGCATTTACGCTTAGACGTTGCCCTTTTATATTCATTCGTATGTCATGTATTTTTTCATGTAACGGAATGTCAAAAGGTTTTTGTGTATAAACACATGAAAAATGAGTCATGCTTACATCGCGTATTTGTGCTTTATAGATTTCACTTTTATAAATAAAATGAATATAACTTCCTGCTCCACAAATAGCACGAATGTTTTTTCGTCGGCCATTAGCCTTGTTAGCATATAATACTTTTCTAATTAATAAAAAATTATGTGACTTTTGATATTCAAGAGGAATACAGCCACAATCTAAATT
>DASRMY010000170.1:0-2602 GCA_035647695.1 Treponemataceae bacterium
ATAAAAAAGAGACCTACATATAAAAGAAAACCAGCACATAACATTTTTTTTCTTAGAATTGAATCAAGTATTTTTCTCATATAAATAACCCCATAGCAAGCGCTATAATTATTGCAAAAACAAAAGATAAGGCGTTTCTAATAACCGTAAAACGCAAACCAAAAAACTTTTTTTCTATAGGACTTGTCGCAAGCCCAACCATAGTAAGTGTTGTAATAAAAGCAGCGAGCGCAATTGAACTTGCGCCTGCTGCTAATAGCTCTTTGCTTAATGGAAAAGCCATAACACCAGGGATTATTGTAATTGAACCTAAAAGAGCCCCTATCCCGGTACTGATTAATGCATTTTCATTGCCAAGCGTCGCAGCTATTAGATCCTTATTAATAACAGCAAGCAACACTGAAATAATTAAAAGAATACCGCCAACCTCAGGAACCATTCCCTTACCTGTTTTAACTGCTGTTTTTAAACTACTCTTTGTTCGAACTCGTGATTTTGCAAACGAAATAATCAAACAAACAATAGTCACAACTGCTAATATAATTGTAGCCATTACAACCTCCTATAGTATCCTTGCTTATAGTATTGCATTTACACATAAAAACATGTAAGATATCTTACATGACTGCTAATTTTTATTCAATTTTTTATACATTACCACCTTTTCATTTAATGAGAGAGGAAGAACTAACTGCATTTATACAAGCAGTTCAACCAAAGACTAAATCGGTATTAACTGGAGAATTAACATTTACTAAAGCAGCATACCAGGGAGCATTGACTATCCTCGCAAAGGGGAATTTTTTATGTGAAATTGTAACCCCATCAGGAAAAATTATATCTGTTAATCAGGTAACTGCGCCAAGTGTCATTGCAGCGCCACTATTATTTTTACCAGAAGAAAATAGCAACAGCCATGAGGCAAGCATGATTATACGAGCAAAACATGACTCAGAAATTGTTATTATAAAAAAGGATCTTTTTAGAAAATCATTAGTCCAGTTTGATTCTCTTTTAGATGGCTTTCTAGAAGTTAGCGCACAGCGATTTTCGCTCTTAACCAAAAAATTACAATATCAGGCACTCGGAGATATAAAGCGTAAAATAGCCCTATATCTTCTTGAACTACCGCGCATAGGTACGACGGTAAGCATTCCGATACAATATACTGAACTTGCTGCACATTTTGCAGTAGAACGCCCTTCTCTTTCATCGGTATTTAAAAAGCTTGAAACCCTCGGTTTAATCTCTAGAAAAAAAAACAGAAAAATTGAAATTTTAGACATACAAGGACTAGAAAATTTGCTGTATTAGAAAAAACCTTTTGTGCAATATGTGCACGCTTACGACAGCAATCCTTCTTTTACATAGCATTCTACTACAAAATGGGCCATCTATATTTTTAATACCGTTTATGGTATACTTAAAGGTGATAACGGTAAGTTACATAGTGTAAAAGACTACTTTTTTACACTATATAGATGTTATGTTGGTAATTTAACCAACATAACAACAACAAAGGAGAACAAACATGAAAAAAATCAGATTAGTGTCCATTGCTAGTTTGCTTTTAGTTTTATTTGCATTTACTGCATGTAATTCTACTAAAAACAACGCAGAACTAGAAGAAGAACAAGCTCAAGAAGACATTTTAGCTCAAGAGGACGAAGAAGTCCTATTAGACGAGGAAGAATTAACAGAAGAAGAAATTGCAATTCAAGAACACATTACTAAACAAGATGAAGAAATCACCGCATTAAATGCAGAACTTGAAAAGCAAAAAAAGATTGCAGAGTCAAGATATTCTTACAAAGAAGTTGTTTTGTCAGAAGACAAACCCTTCCCACCTGAAGCAAAACCAGGTCAGTGTTTTGCTCGTATATTTGTTCCACAAAAAACACAAACAGTTACAGAAAAAATATTAGTAAAAGAAGCTTCAGAACGACTTGAAGTTTTTCCTACTGTATATGATGTTGTAACAGAAGAAATACTCGTATGCCCAGCATATACAACGTGGAAAAAAGGTACTGGTTCGATTCAAAAAATTGATAACCAAACAGGAGAGATAATGTGCTTAGTTGAAGTACCTGCTGTATATAAAACAATATATAAAGAAGTTGTAGTGTCTCCTCCAACAACAAAATCTTTTGAAATCCCTGCAGAATACCAGACCGTTTCTAGAGAAGAAGTTGTAAAAGAAGCATCTATGGAATGGGTTCCAGTTCTTTGTGATGTCAATATGACACCTGCTAAAATTACTGAAATACAAACCGCTTTAGAAGAATTAGGCTATCCTACTGGTGATTTTTATGGATCACTCGGTTCAGGAACATTAGAGGCTATAAAATTATTTCAAGCAGATAACGATTTGCTAGTAACCGACTATATTACTATCGAAACATTAGAACAACTTGATGTTACATACTTTTAATTACACTTGTTAGGTCATAAAAACAGGCAAGCTCTAAAAAGGGCTTACCTGTTTTTTATTTTCTTGCTGTTTTCTGTAAAAGAGCAGCCTACACAGGTCAACAGAACCACCAAAAAAATGGTTAACTCCGAGCACTTGAATTTTAACAAACACACGTACACTATGGTTGTT
>DASRMY010000171.1:0-3205 GCA_035647695.1 Treponemataceae bacterium
TAAAAAAATACTAGAACCAAAATTATTTCTACGCTCATATGCCCACCTAATACCACCTGGGATGCCATCACCCAAAAGAACTAACGAAGGATTTGCCTTAAAAATGGCAGAAAGAACATCTTTTTCTACTTTTTTTGGGTAATATCCAACATAGCGACCGACTATATGCAAGCCTGGAAACGTTGCATGTAAATTCCGTTCAGCCTCCATTAAACTCCCCTTGTGCCCACCAAGTAAGTATAACGATCGATACCGTGTTTCAAGTATTGTAAATATCGATACAACTGTAGAAAAGGGGTCATACCGTTCTGGTGTAGTTTTTTTTAAGAACCGTGCACCAGAAACTATGCTTTTAGAAATAGGAAGTACAAGAGAGGCTGCATTTAAGCAATTCAAAAACTCCGGATTCCTACGAGCTTTTAGTACATCCCAAATAGATAAAAAAACTATTTGTTTAGTACCTGGCTCTTCTAGCAAGGCAAAAATCTTTTTTTCTAATTGTTCTGGACGTATTATGTCCACAGGAACTTTTAAAACACTAATTCTTTCTACTTCCATGATTCAAACTCCATGACAGCATGTTGTAAAGCAGCAATGCCGTAAAGAGCTGCTGTTTCAGCCCTTAATATATTTGTATTAAAATGAATACTTTCAAATCCTGCAGCATGTAGCAGTTGCAATTCATCCTTGCTTATCCCACCTTCACACCCTATAGCAATAACCGCTTTTTGTGGTTTTTTTGTAAGTTTTTTAAATAAACATTCCTGTTTAGTAGGATCTTCATCCAAAACAAACGCACAACTTGTATTACAATCACTGTCTTTACGTGCAAGGTTGTTTTTCCATACATTTATAGCATCTTGAAGACTCTGCAGTCGTAAAACTTCAGTTTTGACAGCTGAGCCACTTTGTTGCAATGCTTCTTTTATGATGCGATTCCACCGCTCTGTTCTATCTGCTAAAGCGGCTAAAGGTGAAAAGCTGCCTTTTACAGGAACAATATATGCAACCCCGCACTCTACGGCTTGTCTAATTATTTGATCCATTTTCTGAGGGCGAGGCATAAACTGAAGAATCCAATATTCACACCCTCTTATTTTAAGGCCGTCTATACTTTCTTCACAAGGCATAATTGCAGTCCCTGTTTTTTCAAGATTAGTAGCACTCACACCTCTCTCAGATGAAATATCAGAATCTAGCGCTATGCTAAATTCAATGTACTTTTTTGTAAAACTAACAGCCTTCATTAATAAGAGCTTGCCATCAGGAAAACGCATGTCTAGCGAATCATCTCGCTTTAACCGCAAAACCTGTTGCATATAATGACAATCCTTTCCATATATTCGAAGATTTCCCTTTTCATCAGGCATTTTTGCACTTATATACTGGCGCATTGTTTACTCCTGATTCTCACTTTTCACCATTTTACCAACTACATTATCACTGTCTTGAGCCAGTAATTCTTTTTGCATCACATAGACTGTTTTTACATCTTTCAATTGTGTCGCAAAGTCTGGCTTTTCAAAAATTTCTAAAGCTTTTTGGATTTGTATATCAAAATCATAGTCATAGATCATACTTCCGCGTGTTCGTCCCACTTCTAATCTAATAATACGACGAAGCAAGCGTGCTTCTAAATTATATGTTCTTTTTAATTTAGAAGCATAGTCTTCAATATCATCCTCTGTCATATTAGCATGGTCTTGTACATATTGCTCAATAATATCATCTTCAATGAGTTTAACGTATGCCTTTTCTTCATCTTCATCTAACTCTGGAAATTTTATTTCAAAGTCAGGAATAATGCCTCTTTTATCAATAAAAGCATCACTCGGGGTGTAATATCTTGCTATTGTTAGCTTTAAACCATCTTTGTTTGGCAAATCAACTACCTGTTGCACAGATCCCTTTCCAAAAGATTTTTCGCCAGCAAGAAAAGCACGTTTATTATCTTTAAGACAGCCAGAAAATATTTCTGCAGCACTTGCCGACCCACCATTTATAAGCACCACAATAGGAATATCTGCGGGCACTATAGTTTTCTTTTTTTCTGCCTCAAAAACCATATTTTCAAAAGCAAGACGACTTTTAGTAGATACAATTATACCAGAATCTATAAACTTATCTGCAACAGTAGCAACACTGGTAATAAGCCCGCCTGGATTATTGCGCAAGTCTATAAGCAAGGAATCATAACCCTGAGTAGCAAAGTAATCAAAAGCTTCTTCTACCCTTTCATCCGTTTTTGTAGAAAACTCTATAATACGTAAATAAGCTGTTTTATGCTTGCTTTCTTGTAGCATTGCGTATTTTACCGTAGGCGTTTCAATCATAGCACGGGTTAGCGTTACAGGGAAATCCATGTTTTTGCCCCGTTTAATTCTAATTGTTACTTTAGTCCCCGGTCTTCCACGAAGCAAATCAAGCACTTTTTCCATAGTAATTTCTGGTGTCGCCGTACCATCAATCTCTGTAATAAAATCACCTGCCTGAATACCTGCTTTCCAACCTGGAGTATCTTCAATAGGAGATTTTACTTCAACATATGCAGGCTTTTCTACGGTTGACTCTACTGGCTTTACAATTGATAATCCAACTCCGCCAAACTCACCATGCGTTGTATCATTAAGATTCCGCATATAATTTTTATCTAAATATGCTGTATGAGGATCATCAAATGCTTCAAGCATCCCCTTCAATGCACCTTCATACAAAACGCCAGGATCAACTACATCTACATAGTTTTGTATAACAAAACCATAAATAGAATTCATTAATTCCATATATTGACGAACGTCAGCTTCATTTATTTGATCAGATACCGTTGGCGTTTCCGCAAACCCAGCTGGCATAAACAAAGCTACTATTGCAAATACGCATGCAAAAATTGTAGTTATAATTTTGTTTTGTTTTAATTTCATACACTTATTTTACGGCAGTACGTATATTTGTCAACAACCCTTGACCTCCAATACACACTAACGTAAACTTTATTACATGATTAAGTCTTTTTATTTAAGAAACATCTTGTTTTCATTGCTTTTTTTATATGAAACAATACATACGTTTTTCGTTTTATTTTGTCATAAAACCGCTGTTTTACCGCTTTCATGGTATCTTTCAGTTCCACTTATGTTTCTTCCTTTTATTTTTTTATACAATATAAGTACTCAAACTAAAGAAAAACCTTTTAGTATCTATTTGT